>JBLHLE010000239.1:0-8228 GCA_047620805.1 Pirellulaceae bacterium | reverse complement strand
CGCTTTCAAGTCGTCGGTGACATCGTGACACAATGCCATGGAGTACCAAACGAAGAACGGCTTCTTGGAATTGCGTTTGATAAAGTCGATCATGAAGTCGCAATACAAGTCGGGGCCGTACTTGCCCTCGGTGCCCGGTTTTGATTTGCCGTTTTCCCAGATCATCGGATCTTGATACCGCGGCCCTTCGTGCCAGCCGAACAAACTGTACTCATCAAATCCCAATTGGTGCGGGTGTTGAAGATTCTTGCTCAGCATGGTTAGCTGCCATTTGCCGGCAACGGCTGTCGCGTAACCGGCTTGTTTCAGGAGTTGTGCAATCGTGCGAGATTCGTATTGCTTTGGAAAGTCACCCCACTTCGGATGTTCCAAGCGATATGGATAACGGCCCGTCAACAAGCACACTCGAGTTGGGTGACAAGACGGCATGCTATACCCGTGATCGTAACGAATTCCACTGGCAGCCAATCGATCGAGGTGAGGAGTTGGATAGGTCTCGCCTCCATAACAGCCCAAGGCGTCGTGTCCGACGTCGTCGGCCAAGATAAGCAAGATGTTGGGTGGCGGGTCGGCGGAAGCTGGCGATGGCCAGAATGCAAAGACGCAGAAAGCAAAGACGCAGAATGCAAGGACGCAGAACGCCAAGGCACAGAATGCAAGGACACACATTACGAAGGTACGGAGTACTAGAGTCCCAAACGCTAGAACTGACGAGGCAACTTGGCGGGGATTTCGAACATTGAAATTAAGAACGCGGGTTGTGGGCACGAGCAGCCGGGCAAGCTGCGATCGTTGCGAAGTTGTAAGCATGGCACGACCATTGTTGGGGACGCGTGTTTTATTCGGTAGACGCACGGTGTTAACGCGGCGGCGGCCACTGGAAATGGCAAGACACGTGTAGCTCAGAGTTACGCTGGCGTGCCGCGGCGCTCACATCTTAAAGGATGCCGCATCTGGAATCACGAATCTTTTTCCAGCCGCGCCAACAATTGCTGGAATAAGCTGTTGGCTTCGGCTTGGAGTTCGCAACAAGCGTCACCGATCTCCGCCACGAGTTGCTGGGATTCTTCGACGAATCGGCGGAGTTTGTCATCCGCAGCGCCATTCATGTCGCGAAGATTGTCGATGCGATCAACGAGGCGAATCACTTTGGCTCGAGGATCGGCCTGCTTCATATAAGCGAGGTCGATGGCTTTGCGTTCGGCCCGCGGAGCGACCATTTCTTGGGACGGTTCGGTGAGATGTTCAACCAGAAGTGCCACATCACTTCCGAATCGGTCAACGATTTCGGCCAGCTCGACTGGGGTATCTTCCACCACGTCGTGCAAGAAGGCGGCAGCGACCATCACGTCCGTAGACGCGGGTAATGTGGCCACTCGCCCTGCGACTCGAATTGGATGCATGATGAACGGGGCATCGTTGTACTTGCGACGCTGGCCTTCGTGCGATTGATGCGCAAATTTGGCGGCGCGAAGAACAATACTGTCAGCGGATTCGTTCATGATAATTCTGTGCAAGAGCTACCAATTCAATCCAAATTGATCGCCACCGCTTGCTCCGCCGGTACCGCCTCGCAAGGGGCCGTCGTGGGAGTCCTTGACGTTCGATTCTTGCGGTCCCAAATCTTCCTCTTCCGCGGCAGCGTTTTCGGGTTTGGCCAGAGTTGCCTTGATCGACAAACTCATACGTTGTTCTTCTGGATCGACCGAGAGTATTACGACCGTAACTTCCTCGCCTTCTTTGACGACGTTGCTCACTCGAGTGACTCGATGGTGTGCCAGTTCGGAAACGTGGATCAAACCTTCGACGCCGGGTGCCAGTTTTACGAATGCACCAAAGTTGGCAATTCGAGTAACCGTTCCCTTGATCGTGGAGTTGACGGGGAATTGAGCTTCGACATCGGTCCACGGGTGTTCGGATTCATTGCGATAGGAGAGGCTGATCTTGCCCGTTTCCTCATCGATCCTGTCGACGGACACCTGAACGCTTTGACCTTCTGTGAGAACTTCGCTGGGATGATTGATACGGTCCCAGCTGAGTTTGCTGATGTGGATCAGGCCATCGATGCCGCCGAGGTCGACAAACGCGCCAAAATCCATCAGCTTGCGAACGATGCCGTCACGCACTTGGCCGACTTCGAGTTCGGTGAGAAGCTTTTGGCGTCCCTCTTCTCGTTCGCGTTCCAGAACCGCTCGGTGACTGAGCACGAGGTTGCGGCGTTGGGGATTCGCTTCGCTGACAACACAGTGCAGTTTCTTACCGATGTAGTCAGAGAAATCTTCAATGCGGTACATGGCAACTTGGCTGGCGGGAATGAACCCGCGGAGGCGATTGACTGTACACTCCAGCCCACCCGTGTTCGCGCCAGTTACAGTTGCTTCGACGACCACGCCTTCGTCGACGTCGTCCCAGTCAGCTACGGCAACCGTCGTTCCGGGAATGGAGACATCGTAAATGCCTTCGGTCATCCCTCGGACAATGATTTCCATTGCCGTGCCGATTTCTGGTGGTTCGTCGAAGAGTCGCATTGAAGCGACGCCTTCGCTGTGGCCCGCGATCAAGAAGAAAACATTGTCGCCGTGCAAGCGGACGACTGCCGCCTGGTATCGTTGATCGATCTCAACACTGGGAGCTTCCGGTTGGCTTGACATGATATCGTCGAGCGACATTCCGCCGAGGGCAGCTTCGATCTCGGCGTCGAGGTGCGCGCCGGCGTCTTTGCGTTTAGATGGAACTTCGACCGGGCCCGAGGGCGGCAGGGGAATAGGAAGTCCCTTCGCTCGGTGGTTGACACTGGGAGCTTCACTGGCGTCTTTTCGACCTACCGCGACTCGCTGAGCTAATGTTGACGCCCCAGCGGAGTTATCGCTGGCTGCTTGTTGTTCGGCGTCCGTTTCCACGGCTTGCGTTTCCACGGCTTGCGTTTCCACGGCTTGCGTTTCCACGGCTTGCGTTTCCACGGCTTGCGTTTCCACGGCTTGCAGCTGGGGCGTTTCGGATGGAGGAACGTCCGTTTGCTGAGTTACAGGTTGTGGGACGTTGTCTTCAGGTGTTGGATTGGTTGGTTCGTTGCTCATCGCCATTTAGTCCTAACAGGCTCCTGAATTCTTTGCACTATTGGCAGTATTACTTTTGTACTATTCACAATCATAATTGCATGCGGCCTTGTCTCCAATCGTCCATCTACTTGTGAGCGGATTACTTTCGTTGGACAATAAGCCCTTCAGTCTACCAATCAGCCCTCACATGTGGTAGATCCTGCACACTAGGTAAAGGACGAGTAAGTGAAAGAATTTGTCCCCCAGGCGTACGGTCCTGTTGTCGCGGATTTGTTGGCGAATGAGCCGCTTTGCGATTTGGGACCCGGCACGCCCGCTGGCGCGGTGAAAGATGCGCTGGATGAGCTCGATCCGCCAGCGATTTTCAACGGCCAAGCGATTGTAGACCGCGATATGGCCGCATGTTGCATAAGTGGCCTCTGGCTGCTATTTGACTTCCTCGATACCTCTCACACCATTTGCCAGGACATCCACACCTCCAGTGGCAGTTACTGGCATGGAATAATGCACCGTCGAGAACCCGATTTCCCCAATGCGAAATACTGGTTTCGCAACGTGGGGGAACATCCGGTATTCGACGGTCTTGCCGATATTGCCAGAGATATCGCCGCTCAACACAGTGCCCCCGCCGGATTTGCCGCCGCTGGCTGGGATCCGTACGAGTTCATTGATCTTTGCGAAGCATCCTATCGAGGCCATGGTAAACTAGAATTAATGTGTCGTCAGGTGGCGCAGGCGGAATGGCGACTGTTATTCGAATACTGCTATAACAAATCACTTGGCGATTAGTAGTGGAGAATCAGGTAATACTGGAGAATCACGGTTCTCGCAAAACGGAGTGGTGTCTTGCCGCAGCGGACGCCCGCAACTAATACAAATTGCGTTCAGAATTAATTGAGCATATGACTTTTCAATTTCAATGCCCCCATTGTCAGCAGATCCTGGAAGGGGATCCTTCCCAGGCGTCACAAGCGTGTCAGTGTCCGACGTGCCAGCAGCAATTCATTATTCCTGCCCCGGCCGCTCCACCACCGGCAGCCGCTCCACCACCGGCAGCCGCTCCACCAAGCAGTCCACCGCCGACGGCTTTTACCGCTTCAGCAGCCGGTCCGCCAGCAGTCGCACCACCCCCTGCTCCTTCGTTTCACGTCGCTGGTCCACCGGCAGCAGCAATGGCCGCTCCTGCAGCGCCGAGCGCGCCTACGGAAACTGGATTCAAGGTCGACAAAAAGGGGAGTCACAACCCGTTCGGCAAGCAGGAAGAGATCACGGTCTACCACATTCCGTGTCCCAAGTGTCCGGACAATCGGCTGCTGGAAACTCCTCGCGAAATGCTTGGTCAGGAGGCGATCTGTCCTTATTGCGGCACCCAGCTCAAACTGAGCGAAAAGAAGAGCATTGAGTACAAGCAACAGAAGTCTGAAGAACTGGATAGGAAGGATCGCAAGGCCGGCAAAGCGTGGCTAAACTGGGCGATCGTTTTTGTGGTTCTGGTCGTAATTGGCTTGGTAGCGCTGATCATCGGCTCGTCGCGCGGTTAACCCTTCAACTCGATACTTTCTTCAAATCCATTCCGCACTGCCCGACTTTGGCGAACTGACTTTCGCACTGTTCCATTCGGCTACCCAACTCCGCAGCGAATTTTCTCCGCCCTGAATTTTCTGCTGGAGCTGATTTCTTGTCGCAGCGAGTTGTGTGCTCGAATTCTTTTTCGCACTAGAAATTTCAAGCTGCGGCGACTTTTCTTATTATCCTGGCCGTTATTTCTTACCATTCATCCTATCTTTCCAGGTCCTTGTATCCCCCCTTAGTCACTGTACAATCATGGCGATAGATCCGACGCGTAAGCGCGGAGAGGTGGAATCATTCTTGGGCTAGTCATCGAAAGTGAGACGACATGCCGTTGCTAGACTGGATCAGCGGTCGCGTATTCAAATTCGTTCACGGTAACAACCTGGTTTACAACACGTGCTGGGAAGACCCCCGTTTGGATCGCGTTGCACTGCAACTTGGGCCGACTGACAATGTGTTGGTCATTACTTCGGCAGGTTGTAACGCATTGGATTATGCGTGTACGGGGCCGAACCACGTTTACGCGGTGGATATGAATCCGCGCCAGAACGCTTTGCTGGAATTGAAAATATCGGGGATTCGAAACCTCGAATTTGAAGAATTCTTTCAGCTGTTTGGAGCGGGGTACATGGCGAACGCGCGAAAGCTGTACGAATCGCAGTTGCGAGCGGATTTGAGTCCGTGGTCACAGACTTATTGGGATCGCTACATCAAATTCTTCCAAAACCGCAAGAAGAGCTTCTATTACCGTGGTACTTCGGGAACTTTTGCGCGTTTGGTGACGATGTACATCAATCAGGTGTTACGGGTTCGCCAGCAGGTCGACGAGATTCTCGACGCCAAGTCGGTGGAAGAGCAAAAGCGAATCTACAATGACGACGTGCGCGAAAGGCTCTGGTCGCGGACGCTGAAGTTCGCAATGAACCGGGACACGACGTTATCGATGGTGGGAGTTCCCAAAGCGCAGCGACGTCAAATCGAAACACAGTACGAGGGCGGAGTTGTTCGCTTCATTCAGGATTGCGTCGAGGCTGTTTTCACAAAGCTGCCGATTTCCGACAATTACTTCTGGCGAGTTTACATGACGGGACGCTACACTCCCGAGTGTTGTCCCGAGTACTTGAAGCCCGCTAACTTCCAATTATTGAAAGACGGTCACGTCGACAAAGTGTCGGTGCATACCAATTCAGTACAAGGATTTCTCGATCAACACGACGGCGAGATTAACCGCTTCGTCTTGTTGGACCACATGGATTGGTTGTCCGATAAATTCTTCCCGCTGTTGGAATTGGAATGGCAATCGATAATCAATCGCGCCGGCGAGAATACTCGAATCATTTGGCGCAGTGGCGGTTTGCGAACTGACTTCATAGAGAATGTGAAAGTTCAAGTGGATGGGAAAGTGCGAGCTCTTCCTGAATTGTTGACGTACAACGAAGAGTTGGCCGAAGAGCTGCACGAGAAGGATCGCGTTCACACGTACGGTAGTTTCTACATTGCCGATTTGGACCTGGAGGCGAAACCGAATGAAGAGCTGTCCAGCACCGCGACGAGTGAATCATCGTAAACTGGTGTTTTCGAACCAATTCATGAATTTGAAAGTCGTCGACACAACGCGACGAAAATAACTCGACTGACTTACCGCGGCCAATGCTGCGGCAGTAACACCGCGACGAGAGATTCCCGATGGCGTTGATGTCCGATTTAAAGATTTTGTATCACCTCTGCCTGCGTCCGATCCGCGGTAAGGATCACGCTTCGCGGATGGAGAGTTTTTATTCCGGGCAGGCCGATGCCTACGACGATTTCCGCAAGCGGTTGTTGAAAGGGCGGCAGGAAATGGTCGACGCCGTCGAGGCTCCCAAAGATGGCGTTTGGGTCGACATGGGTGGCGGAACCGGGTCGAACGTCGAGTATCTCGGCGACCGTGTAAAGCAACTCAAGAAAGTCTATGTGGTCGATCTAGCAACCTCGTTGCTCGAAGTTGCCAGCCGCCGTTTCGCCGATCGCGGTTGGACCCACGCCGAAGCAGTGGAAGCGGATGCAACAACGTATCGTCCGGCGGAAGGGCAAGCGGATGTCGTCACTTTTTCGTATTCCCTCACAATGATCCCCGATTGGTTCGCCGCCATCGAAAACGCGATGGCGATGCTCAAACCCGGCGGGCTGATCGGCGTTGCAGACTTCTACGTCTCGCGCAAGTATCCCGCCGAAAACGCGACCCTTCACGGTTGGTTTACGCGAAATTTCTGGCCTTGTTGGTTCGGCAACGACAACGTATTTCCCTCGCCGGATCACGTTCCATTCTTACACCGTCACTTCGACTCGGTCGTTTTCGAAGAACATCGAGCCAAGGTGCCTTACATCCCATTTATCCGTACTCCTTACTACATCTTTGTAGGCCGCAAAAAAGGAGGCGAGGATTCGGCGGGGAAGCTGAATGCCAGTGACGCGGCTGAAGAGCAGTCTTCTTAGGTTTTCCGTCCAGCCTTAGCTGACACCCAACAAAGTCGTTTACTCACGCATTGGATCGGAGGCAAGATGGCTTTTCTGATTGGTACTGACGAGGCGGGTTATGGCCCCAACCTTGGACCGCTTTTGATCTCCGCCACCATGTGGGAAGTCGACGACTTCGATTTTGAAGACGACCTTTACGATCGCTTGTCCCCAACCGTGACCTCCAAGCCCGTGAGTACTCGGCAATCCGAGTCGATTGCGTTCTGCGATTCCAAGCAACTTTATTCTTCGGGGGCGACGCTCGCGGGCCTTGAACGCGGAGTGCTTAGTTTGTTGAAACTGCTGGGACGGGATATTCGAGATTGGCGCGAGTGTTGGAGTTTTCTTTCCCCGGAAAGTGCCGCTTATCTAGACGACCTGCCGTGGTACTCCGAATTCAACACTCCCCTGCCCCGCGATTGTGACGCCAGTGTAATCGCCGAATTGACAAAGCGTCTGCAAACCTGCTTTGAGCAGGCGGGCCTGAAGTTGCACCAGATCCGCAGCGCTGCCGTTTTTCCCGAACCGTTTAATGAACGCAGCGACGAACTGGGGAGCAAGGGGGCGTTGCTCTCTCTGCAAACGATGCAGCTGGTGGTCGATATGCTGGAGCGAACAGAAGGACAGCCGACTTTTATCCTCTGCGACAAACACGGCGGCCGCAGTAAGTATTCACAGATCATCCAGGAACTGATCCCCGATGTATTGATCGAAATTTGCGGCGAGTCTCGCCAGCAGAGCGTCTATCGCTGGGGAAAAGGTGAATCTCGCGTTGAAATACGATTCGTTGCCAAAGGGGAATCGTTCATGCCATCCGCGGTCGCCTCGATGGCTTCCAAGTATCTGCGGGAATTGGCCATGATGGCGTTCAACGATTATTGGGGACACGAAGTCGAAGGGGTCAAGCCCACTGCTGGCTATCCGCTGGATGCCAAACGATTCAAGAAAGATATCGCTGCGAGACAATGTGAATTGGAGATCGACGACCGTATTCTCTGGCGCAGCCGTTAATCCGTCCGGGGGACGACTAAACGCGATAGATTCGCCGTGGCTTGTCGCTAAGGTAGAGTGTCTCTAGACTTAATCAGCCTGCCCGCGTTT
>JBLHLE010000238.1:0-8244 GCA_047620805.1 Pirellulaceae bacterium | reverse complement strand
AGACGATAACAACCTGACGTGGCGGGTTACGAAATGACGTGGCTTTGCAATTACACTCCTTCGTTTTTAGCCTGATCGTTGTTCCCGATGTTCCCTGGGGACGAAGCGTTCCGTTCGCTAATACGCTGGTGACTTGTTACCTGACGATGGGATATTCATTGCCTGCCGTCGGAAAACAGAGTAGGTTGTTCGGAAGATTGTTTTCGACATAATCGACTATTGCCGTCGACTCATGGATTTCCATCTAAACATTTAGACCAAGCAGTAGGTTGTTTCGTTTCAGCTTGGTGCGCAACTCAGGCTAATTGGCAATCGTGAACAAAACCATCGACAAAGTTGTCATACTCGGCGGTGGTACTGCGGGCTTTCTCGCGGCACTCACTTTTCGAAAAAGGTTTCCAGAGCTCCCCGTGGTCGTTATCTACTCGCCAGATATTCCGGTCATCGGCGTTGGCGAATCGACGACTTGGCTGGTACCACAATTCTTGCATAACGAGCTAGGGCTGGACCGCGACGAGTTCTTCCGCGAGGTTCGCCCCAGTTGGAAGCTTGGCCTGCGGCTCGAATGGGGAGATCCTGCCGACACGCATTTTAACTACCCCTTCGATTTGAACTTGGACGAATATCCGGACGGACTTGGCAAGTCGAACGCTTTCTGTATGTTGAACGATATGTCCGACAGCAGTTTGTTTTCGGCCCTCATGGATCGCGGCAAATCACCTTGCGTGCTTCAGGCGGGGCAATACTCCGTTGATCAACGGACGGCATACCACGTCCAGAATGAATCGCTGATCGAATTCTTGCAGAGAAAGGCGGAGCAGGTTGGCGTCGAAATGAGGAAGGGCAAAGTCATCGACGTCTGTCGAAATCAAGACGGGAACGTCGAAAGCGTGCGACTCGCCGACGGCGGTCAGGTGGCGGGAGATCTGTTTGTTGATTGTTCCGGCTTCCGATCGCTCCTGCTGGGCCAGACGCTTGCAGAAAAGTACGTCGATTATGGGGACACGCTTTTCTGCGATGCAGCTATCGTCGGTTCGTGGAATCGCGATGACGACGTGCGGCCGTACACTACCGTCGAAACCATGGATCACGGTTGGTGCTGGCGAATCGACTTTGCGGATGTGGTCACGCGCGGTTACGTTTTCTCAACGGCCTTTTGCGAGCCCGACCAAGCGATGAGGGAAATGAAACAGAAGAATCCAGAACTGGGCGACGACCTGCGGGTCATTCGTTTTAAATGTGGACGTTATGAGAATTTCTGGGTCCGCAATGTTGCTGCCGTTGGAAACGCATCTGGATTCGTCGAACCGCTCGAGGCGACAGCGCTCCATCTGATTGTCAAACAGGTACATTTTCTTACGTTGGCTCTCGAGCACAGCGGCTGTCGTATTAACCCCGCGATGCAGAATATTGAGAATCAACGGTTTCGCCGCATGTGGGATGACGTGCGTGATTTTCTGGCGGTTCATTATCGCTTCAATCGCAAACTCGACACGCCTTTTTGGCGACATTGTCGGGAAGCGACAAGTTTAGGCGGCGCAGCAGAACTTGTTGACTATTATCAACACGCCGGGCCCTCAGGTCTGTGTAATGCGTTGACAGATCCATTGGGCATATTTGGTCATCAAGGGTACCTGAACATGTTGATTGGTCAGCGAGTACCGACGTCCACACCCCTCGCGTTAAACGCTCCCGAACAACAGCAATGGACCGCTTATCGAGAACGATTTCGGCTGGCTACCGAGGCAGCTTTGCCGATGCGGGAGGCATTGCAGCGAGTTCATCGTGCTTAGGACGGCTGATTCAACGCGCAATTGCGGGATCACTTGGGCGAAATGAAATTTGCACTGACGGTCCATTCACGGAAGTCCGACGCGTCGGGTTACGAATACGGGCGGCCTCGCGGATCTTGTCGAACGCTCGCAGCCAGCGGCGGAGTTGTTTCTATTTCTTTAATTTTTTAGGTGGCGGATAATCTTTCCGCAATGTCGCGAACTCATCCGATTCAAGTGCTTCACGAATGATTGGATCTGCGTACATTTCTTCAATGCCATAGCCGAAGTCTTCGCATTCTGGAATTAGTTGTCGGAACTCCAGTTGGTTTCTTTCCACGGCCAGTACCTTCAACAGAAACCATGGTTCTCCATTGTCATTCAAATCGCTCTCCGCCAACTTTCTCGCATCGTCGAGACGACCGAGATGAAGGTAGCAGTTGAATTTTCCCTCCTGAGCTAAGATGTGTGCCATTGAATACGTTCGTCCCTGTTTGACGCCCGCGTAGTGATCAATTGCTTTTTGGTATTCGCCATTCAGCTCGGCAAGTCGCGCGTGGAGGAGCTGCAGCTTCTCGTCGGGGAATCGGTCGGCATACGCGGCGATGCACTTCTCGACGAACTCTGGATCGCGGTTTTCAAACGCCTTCTCCTCGACGCTAGAAATCTTCTCGCCGTCGGGATCAACTACGGATACCACGTCCTGGCCTGCGCCGGCTCGGATTGCGGCAACCAAGAATTCTCCAACAAACCAGGAATACTTGGAGGTATTGGGCAGCTGTTTGACCAGTACTTCTGCGCGATCCCATTTTTCTTCGATCGCGGCCAGCAGAAATGCGTATTCAAAGCGGATTTTCGAGCCCGGTGTTGATTCATGTAATTTCAATAAGTTCTTGAAGTCTTCGATGCGTCCATCGCGATACGCGCGCGGCACCAGATGACGCAAGCACGATTCCTTTTCTTTTCCCGCATTGTTGTACGCTTCGATCACGCGATGAGCATCGTAGGCGGCATCCCAATATCGGTAACGTCTCTGGTCGTTAAAATAATCCGGCTGAGTATCGTTAATGCTCTTTTCTGCCCAACTCATTGCGCCATTGTGATCCTGGATTAAGGTAGACCAATGAGAACGAAAGAACGCCAGTTCATGCTCGTCATGGTCGGATGTTTCGTACGCGACAATCAGTTTATTAAGTTCAGCTGATTGCTCTTTCGCCAATAACAGCTGACATAGATTACGAAAGGCCAGATCTTTTTCGCGGGCGTTCTCGAGTGCGAAAACCGCTTTACCCTGACTCACCATGGCTCGCCGGTAAAGGTCTTTGAGCAAGTACGAGTATCTTCCCAATTCGATCTCGTTCGCGACTGGTTCAAGAATAGTCTGAACCGTGGCGTACTCCTCGCGTTGCATTGCCAGCCAGGCAGTCCAGTACGCTACACTGGTACTCTTTGGCCGAAGCTTTGCGTGTTCGTCGATCATTTCTTGTAACGGTTGCCGATCGTGCTTCCACTTCAGCAAAGCAGCGAGTTCATCGAAAACTTCATCGGACTTCGCTTCTCGGTAGCCCTCAATAACAAGGTCTTTGTCTACACAGACCTCGACATATTGTGACAGGGTGCTATAACGCGTTTGGGACTCCGCTTTCTGTAGTTGACGAAATAAAGATGGCAGTCGCGACTTGGCTTGACTTTGCTCACAAACTCGCAGTTCATTGCAGGCCAAGAAGAAATCTTCTCCACCGATTTTGCGATAGCGATCATTTAGGATCTTTAGATGCTTATCGTCATTCAATTCGATGAATGCTCGCGCCGCAGATTGATACTCCAGCCCCTGGTCGATCACAAGCCGAATGACCTCGTCAAACTCTTTGAGCTCGATTAGATTGTCGAGTAACGCGAATCTAACTTCACTTTTTCGGTCTTCGGCAAGTTTCGGATAAACCGCATTGTAGATGCGATTCGCCTCTTCAAGTCGCCCTTGGTCGGTGAGTAAGTCGGCCTCATAGATTTTTGCAACAGGATTATTGGGAAACTTTTGTCGATGCAAATCAAGTAGGGCCTGTAGTGATTCGTCGTCGTAGCACTGTTCGGCAAGGTGTTCGAACGCTTGCTCTGGAAAGTCGCATTCCCGATATGCGTCGAGCACAATTGCGGTGCGGTCTCCGTTTTCCTGTATTCGCAGATCCAAGAGGAAAGTCGAGATTTCTTCGCTCGCTTCGCCTAACATGTCCTTTGATTGAGCAAGTAAGGCGATTGCATCGTCGACACGACCTTCATTATTCGCAACATGAGCCAAATAGAACGGCAGATTGTGGTCATCGGCTCTCTTATTGCGCTGATAGATGTCACATAACGAATGAATTGCGGCATAATTTTCGTCGGACAGAAACCACTCACATGCACTCCGAAACGCTGTTGGCTGATCTTTCATGGCAAGAAAGGGCTGTTCCAATTTCGACATCGACTCGTCATCTAGCAGCGCAGCTAGATCGTAGATGTCATGTTCGGTCACTTCGATTTCCAGCAGTCGTGCCAACGACGCTTCGGCGGCTTCCTCATATTCACCCATCGATTGATGGTAAGCGGATTTGTAAGAAAAGTAATCTGAATCAACGCCAACCAACTTCCGGTACCGTTCGATGGATTCCTTTGCTTGTTCCCAGTTTTGAAGATTGAGGGATATTTGCGCCAAGGTGATGACACCGACGGGTGAGTTTTTGTAATGTATCAACGAAATGTCGTACCGTGACTTTGCCTTTTCATACTCACCCAACGCGACATAGCTCTTGACTAATAGACCGTCACGAAGCCATTTCTCACGGGTGATCTCCACAGTGACATCATTTTGCTCGAGAATTCGGATGGCGTCTTCGTACTGCTCTCTGACGTACGCCAATTGCGCGTCATCCAGCGACGTGGATGGCGTCACCCCCCAACGCTCGCTCCCTTTCCTTTGATACAAATGCTCATGTAACGTCGCGCTCGTCCTGTCGTTCGACAACAAATAGTCAGTATCGAACAATCTCCACGTCGACTTGTCTTTCTTCACCCACGCTCTGATTTTGTAAAACTGATCTAAATTCAAGCGGAATTTTAAATACACAATTCGTTCGTCACTAAATTCTCCTGGCGCAATGTGCTTGATGGCGAAATCATCGCAATCCTTAAAGACGTTTAACTCAGTGAGCAGCAGCTGCCGCGAAACATCGTCGTGCACGGTTTTCGGAACACTATATCCAACTTGGCGACGAATCTCGTCGCTCAGACGGCGATAGTCTATGCACTCAAGAATTCGAATCTTATCGTCTGTGTTAACGGCGTTTCGAAGTATCTGAAACATTGCTAACAGTTCGTCGATCTCCTGCTGTTCGCTACTTGAAAATGGCTGTTTACGTGTATATGCATCGTGAACAAGCTGATACTTCTGCTCGAAAGATTCTGACTGGACGTTGCCTAGCAACGGCCGCGATCGATAGGCGGGACCTTGTGGGCGATTCACATACGCCAAGACGCCACCTCCCACGACTACGCCAAAGATTATGACGACGAGCAGAACTATGCCGATACAACCGACGAATCCTTGGCGGCGAGGCAGCTCGTTGTCTGTTCCAGTATCCGAAAATTGAGAAGGAGACGATAGGTCCATTTGATTTGCCCTTGAGTAAAACTCGCACTAGGTCACCGTGAGGTTCTCTGTGACCACGTCAAATTCTAATCGAATTTGCGTGTCAGCAAAACTATCTAACTCTCGTTCGCTGCGATGACTAAAATCAACTAGGTTTCAGAGGCTATCAGTTCAATTCCTCCAAAGTCGAGGCTTCCCTCACCGAGTTACTCACGCAATGGTCCGTCAGCCGCTATCGAGCAGATCTGGGAAAGTTGAGTGACGATGGCGACAGCAACCTCAGCGGTGGTGGCGGCCCTGACGCATTCATCGTTAGTGTGGACCACAACGCCGACCTACGCGGCAATGATCAATCGAGTGGGTATTAGTTTTCTTTTAACAGACCTGACAAAATCGCGTACGCTCACCCGCTTTTTCGCCGACATATTGCCCAGTGGACGTCGTCCCTATTCGTTCTTTTTTCCGATGTCACTTTTTTCAGGTTCAACCACAATCATTCTGATGGCTTTTGCTCGTACTAAGAAGCGGCAACGATTTTCATCTTCCAGTATTACCATTCCATTAAGTTCGAACGGAAGGTGAGTCTTCATGCTCGCCGTGCTTGTGAATCCGATGAATCGTACTCGTTCAAACGTCTCAGCACCTGACATGTGAACCTTAGCCCAGGTGTCCTTTTTTAGCACGCCGCGCACCGATATGGTGTCGGGTCTTGCACCGCCACTACTGACGCGGCTAAGCACGGTGAAGAAGATCGCGAGCGCCATGATGCCCACGACGACACACAGCACTCCAATACCGAACGTGCTGAACACTTCTATGGCAGTTTGATTCATAGCGTACTCCGGGAAGTTGCTGCAATAGACGCCCCGTGGACATCAATACCCGCCCTACCGATCATCCCTACCGATCATCCGCAATGATTATACCTCGCAACGCCAATACCAAGCGCTACTCCAGCTCGGATTGTATCTATCACGCCAGCAAGGGACTGAGAGTTCAATTCATCATTCATTGGTAGGTATCTTTGCCAGCTCTCAGAGGCCGTCAGCGGGAGCCGGCCATTGTGGTTTCCAATTGTAATCGTGTCATGCCAAGCTCCGTTTCGCGGGGTTGTCACTGGGTGGCATTACTGTTGCCAGTACCGCCGCGGAATCGACTGAGTACAGCAGATATGATCCCACATGGCAAGTAGATCGCAGTTGCCAGGAGACAATGAAGGATGGGGAAGGCTATTACGTGCATATGGGCGGCACTATTTATTGAATCGGCTTGGCCGTCGAATGCGTACACCCCGTAAATAACAGTCCCCGTCGAGGCAACTGCGTATGCGCCAAAGAGCATTGGAAGTGCGGCAACCGAATTCTTCTTCCAACGCCAATAAGCGATAAGTAGTCCGGGTAGTTGACTGATACTCGCGATCAGAATGAGAAGGGCCCCACCGCCAGCCAATGCATGGCCTTCCTCCATTGTGTTCTTGGTGGCGAACACCTCCGTCAGCAGTACCGCGAACGCGAGGACGACAAGCGAGACGGGACTCGACCGTTTGGGATTCGCAATGTTTTTTGCATGCGACGGAGATTCGTAGGGGTTATTCAAGGTTCACCGGGACGCGAGGAAAATGAGCCACCTGCCAAGACACGTTTTCGAGTGTTGCTGTTCACGTAGTTGTTAGGCCGCTGGATCATCGGGAGTCGATCGTCGAATGCGGGGAAACAGCCTGCCTGTTTCCTTCATGTAATCTTTGTAAGCATCGCCAAAATGGTCAATCATCATCGCTTCCTCTTGCGGTGTTCTCAACAAGTACATCAAGCCAAACGCCAGGACGACTCCCCAGCCGGCCAGCCAGTTGTTGAGTAACAATGCCTGCCCAATACTGAATAGCCAAATCGCGGAATACATCGGATGTCGGATGCGGCGATACACCCCATGCTTGATGACCTCGTGACCTTTTCGCGTTTCCAAAGTCGGCGACCAGTTAGGGCCCAAGTCTGCGTGCGATCGCCAGAAAAGCCAAAGTCCGGCAACCATGCTTATTAAACCACAGCCATGGACCCAGTTTGATAACTCGTAGTCCGCAAACGAAAACAGTGGCGTGAACAGATAAATTATCGGAAACAGCAAGCTGGTAACGAGCACTCCAGGCAGCAGCAGTTTTCCCTGCAAGCCGAATCGGCGGTCCATCGATTCGTTGTTTTTCGTGAGAGCAGCGAATTTGCCGCGGGTGCCGACGTAAACTAAAAACCCGATGACAAACACGATGTTCCAAGGCTGCAAAATTGCCAAGTTGTCTCACTTTCGTAAATCGGATGTCCAGGTAAACGATCGAGGTTGGCGGGTTGGCGGAGCAAACGTATGACCGGCGACAAATCGAGAAAGCTAATTGAGGGACACGACGTCGTCCGCTTGTGACGCCGTAATGCGTCGGAGTTTTCTCTTGCATCGCCGTTAGGCATGATCACCCTTTCCAACCGTTTAAGGCCAATTGAAAAGGAAAGCAGTGCCAAGTCACCTGACTCGTCACCGCACTCCAACGTTAATACGGGCAACAGTTAGGATTTGCTCTCACTTGTTAGCGATCACTCCACAGAGAAAGTGCGTTTGATTTCGCTAGTGTTTCCTTGGCGGTCTTTGACGGAGATTTGCAGCTGTGCTGTCTTCATCTTTTGAAGTGGCTGAGGCAACTTCAGTTCCCAGACGCCAGCCGAAATGTTCTTAAATTGGCCAGCTAGATTTTCGCCCGGCCGGGCGGTGCCGAGTTGGAAATCGAGCGTGACTTTCAGGCTCTCCACATCCAAACCTGTATACGCATCGTGCATGCCGATCAGTATCCGGTCGACTCGCCGGTTT
>JBLHLE010000237.1:0-8250 GCA_047620805.1 Pirellulaceae bacterium | reverse complement strand
TTTCACTGCAAGCGATGCGGGTCCGCGTGAACCGTCAAACTTACGGAACAGAAACCGGATAAAGAAATTGCCGTCAAAATCGCCGATTTTGAGCAGTCCAGGTCGCAAGCCAATATTGCGGCAAGCTGGCGGGGCTAGTGAAACAACCAAACGTAGGTTCAAAGAAATGCCCTAATCGACTTAGCGTTGGAGAGAATCGAAGCAACGGGTTGAGTCGACTTGACTAAATAGTTGTGGGACGCATGAATCACCAGCCAAGTTTCCATAGTAGAGCATTTGCAAGTCGTCCGCGCATCAGTCGCAGAATACAAAAATCGTTTGTTTTGCATTTGTGGCTGAGTCGCAGGCACGACGCAACTGTTGCAGGAGTGAGAAGTGCGGTGTCCGTTGGTCTACAGTCGGCAACAAACGTTCAATTTCAGTGGCCAGCATCACGGCATCAGCGACCGAGTATGAGCAATCGGCGTAGTAGTCCTTCATGCGACACAGAAGCGGGAAGGCACTCTGGCCTTGCACTAGATTGGCGAAGAACGATCGGTGAACCTCAAAGTCAAACGCACAAACGGGGTCAGTGCGTGTAGCAGTGTCGTACGAATCAGATATGTGTACGTCCAACATTCGATAGACCTGCGTCCCACGACGGGTTGTGTGGCCGACGCCGCCCCTGAGCGAAGCAAAAGACGTTAGCCAACGAATAAATTATACAACGAGAGCCCGCGTTGAGTGAAGAAGGAAGGCGTTTGCGGCATGAATGCCGCAACTCAGCGGCCACACATTGTTGGCGGGCAAAGCGCTACAGATCGAGGTCCGCCAAGAGCTGGTTGCCCAGAACCAAGGCGAGGAATCCGATCGCCAGGCTGGACACCGTTAATACCCAGCGGCCCCGCCAACAAAGAACGCCACTTGCAATCCAGAGGCTGGCGCCGATGGCATTGAATGAAACGCCAGCGATACGTGCAAACGTTATTCCACCACCGAACTCAACCGGGCGGTTGTGGGCAACGAGCAGCGGGATCGGCGATCCGATGAGGCCAATTATCCCAAAAATCAGAAGCAAGGTTACCGCTGTAACTCTCCACCGCGTGCGCTGACGAGGTGGTGCCGTCGTTGATGACGGTGCTTGGTAGGGATTGTCATCGCCCATCTTGATCCGCCAACGGAAGGTTTAGTACACCAACGTGTCGTAAAGAGCGGTTAGCCCGACGCGGGCGAGCATTGCTGGCGAGTCTAGTTTCGTTAGTATGGCGACGATGACTGTGGTTTGCAACGGTGACCGGACGGCCCCACGAGCTTGCGGTAGGTCGGTTAAATAGTAGGGCGACTGAATGTGGCTGGAAAAAACGTAAGCGGGTCGCAAGCGGTCGACATCGAGCATCAGCCGTCGCTTGCGGTCCCACTCTAAAGCCAAAAGTAAAACTCGCGAACCGACAAGTCCCCTAGCAGCCAGCTGCCCGGCACTGAAAAGCGTCATCGCGAGCTAAGGCTGTAATAAGGGCAGCTATCGCCTTGTCCAGTGATTCGCGTTCTACGGTTTTCATCTTCGCTCTCCGTTAAGGTTGCGTGTCGTAATCCAACTGGGTGGTCGGTACGAACTCGGCAGGCTGTCAGCCGAATTAGTCAGGCAAGCGAAGGTGGGGACACCTCGACTTACCCGACGCGTCGCCCGCAATGACTTTGATCGCGTCTCGGATGCGGAACGAGTGCAGCACTTAGCGAATCATCTCCAAGGCTAGTCCCAAATCATCTCGCCCGCTCGAGCCGGAAGTACCAACGATGACCGTAATGCGAGGCTGAGGTGCCCGACATTTTGCGGCGGGCAGCGAAGTGATTCGCTGTGGAATGTCTAGGGAGTTTCACCCTCTACGTCACCCAAGAAAAGAAAAAACCTGGCAACGTAATACGTTACCAGGTAATGCTTTAAAAGCGAGGCCGAGGGGACTCGAACCCCCAACCACCGGATCGACAGTCCGGTACTCTAACCAATTGAGCTACGGCCCCAATTGCTTGGGTGAAGTGTTGAATTATAACTCGAATTAAAAGGTCCGCAAGGGCCGGCCGACAACTTGTTAACGACTAATTATTTCGGCAAGGGTCGGGGCTTAATTTAGTTGAATGTCGGCACTTCAGACTATTTTGATCGACCGCCAATCCGGTCCTTTACTACGACTGGAATAACCCGACTTAATAACGTCAATAAATCCCGCTGGATGCCGCAGTCTGTGTAATTATCTTAGTCCCAGCGAAACTCCGCGACCTACCCTATACGGTAGTTTTAGGAAGAAATAGAGGGTCATGACCGACCCAAATAACGCGGATTCCTGACAATGAGGTATCCTGACACCCAGGATTCGAGTCATGTACCTACAAAAATGGATAGCGAACGGTTTTAGCGCGATGTGTTCATTTACTTTTAGATCAGTCGCGCAAATCAATATGAATCAAACGCAATGGACTCTAGTTTTTGCGGGAGTCTGTATATTTGGCTTTTTGTGGTGCTGCCGGGGGCGGGGCTCACGAAAGAATTACTAGGTAAGCGGCAGATTACCGGTAAAGACCAGCATGTTCCTAGACAGTAGTTTATTCACTTAGCCAATAACCTGTCCGACCAAAAAACACCTAGCAGTAGTCCTTTAATGGGTAATTTCGATGTATTTTTTTAACTTCTTTGGTTTCCCAATTAGCCTCGAACTGCTGCTCGCCGTTGTCTTCGGTTTCCTCATCGGCCAAATGAGGCGTGCTGCTCGACGCCGTGTGGAAACGAATAACAACGACCTCCGGCGAGCGTCGGCAATTATCTCCGAACTAGAGTCGGTCGCGTCACAACTCCGTCAGGCGGTGAAAAAACACCGGCATAGTATCCACCAGTTCAAGGACCGGATGGCCACCATCGCGATGGGACGGGGCGGCAATTGGGAAGACCTGTCAGCCGAAACCGATAAAGTCCTGCAGCCGACTCTCCGGTTGGCAAACGAAATAGCCACTGCCTATGAGCAGATCAAACAACAGTCCGCCCTGCTACTTTCGCTGACCGAAAGTCGGCTCGACCCGCTAACGGGAGTCGGTAACCGGCGAGTACTGGACGACGCTCTTCAATCGATGTTTGCCGTCCACGCCCGCTACCATACGAAACTCTCCATCGCCGTTTTCGACATCGACCACTTCAAGCAAGTGAACGATACCAAAGGCCACTTGCAGGGCGACCAAATCTTGATGAAACTAGGCGCGCTGCTACGCGAAAACGCTCGCGATTCGGATGTTGTAACTCGTTTTGGTGGCGAAGAGTTTATCATGCTCATGCCCGAAACCGATCTAGCCGGCGCCGAAATCGTAGCCGATCGAGTCCGTCAAGCAACTGCGCGGGAACTAACCGTTACCCTCAGCGGTGGGATAGCAACCGCAAACGATTGCAAGTCCACCGCAGAACTCATCGAATTCGCGGACAAAGCCCTTTACGAAGCGAAATCCGCGGGTCGCAATTTGGTTTATAAATACGATGGAGGCGAACTTCTGCCCGTCGATGTAGAGACCGTCGGTGTAGAGACCGACGATGTAGAGACCGACGGTGTAGAGACCGACGATGTGGAACCAGCCAATTTACAGCCAGCCGAGAGCGGAACCGTCGCTGCGGACTCCTAAAAACCTAGTGCAATTTTTCGTCGTCGGGATCGTAGCTAAGCTCCACGATTTGCTCCCGATCGCGCCTTGCTTTTTCTTGCTCGCCCTGAGCCTCAAAAACTTTCATTCGGTGAACTAACAGCACGGCAAGCGTATGCTCGTGCAAAACCAAATTGCCAGATATTTGCGCTGACTTTGGTTTTCCCCGCAAATCCTCGACCCAAACTCGCTGCCCTTCGATGGCGGTATCCATATCTTTCAGCGCCTTCTCATAGTCTCCCATTCGAAAGTAGAGGTACCCGCGGGTATCTAATACGGCGAGGCTCTTGCCGAAGATTTCCATCGACTTGTTGGCATCCTCGATTCCTGCGGCGACTTGTTCGTTTGCCAGAGCCCGATGATAGGCGCGACGGTTGTACGGCCGAATCGACATCGTCCCGTCTCGGTAGCTAAAGTACTGCCGAACGCCTTCCTGCTCATAAATTCTCACCAGTTGATCGCAATCGGGAAGCGTTTTGGCAAGTTCGTTTCGTTCTTCGTAATAGTTGGACCGAGCGACATAGCCATGGGGCTGGTTGGGAGCCGCGTCTATCGCTGCTTGAAAAGCTTCCAACGCCTTTTCGAATTCTTTGTTCGCCAAATGCCAGTCGGCGCGAATGAGGTAGATATCGGGGTTATCCCCGTCCCACGAGGCAGCATCGTGCAGACTCTGTTCGGCCGCTTTGAAGTCCTTATCATCTGCATGATTTTGGGCTGCGGCCATATGCCACCGCGCCATCTCGTCAGGAAAACTGCCTATCCGAAGTAAGGCGAAAACGATCGCGAGGACACCGAACAGGAGCACTCCGCGGAAAAAGAAAGCGGCGCGTCCGGGACGAGAAGAGCGCGCGTAGTCGGAATTGTCGGCCGGATTCTCTTCGCTAGCAGGGGTCGATTCTCCAGTTGCCATAGTGATTTGCTCTCATGAGGGTCTTTAGGCGTTGGTTGAACCGCCAACGTATCGCTGCAAATGCTTGCCAGCGCATGGTTTTCTTCGATCAGCTGAGGTCAACTGGACGCGATCCGCGTTCAACGGTTATGATACCCAAGCTGGCCAGGACTAACGACAGCCTAATTAACATTATTCAGATCCGCTCGACCTCATCTAGTCTATCGAGTCTCAGGATAATGCACTGCTAACTCCGATTTAACGCAAAGGGGAGAATGATGCCGCTTTATGAAGTAGAGACAGATGCACATATTATCATTACGTGGGCTGAAAACGAAGATTCCGCCAACGAAGTCGTTAACGACGCGTATCCCCATGATACGGTCATTCGCCTGACGAAACGACCACGAGATACTTGGGTTATCTCCAAAGGTGCTCTGGGGCTTTCGAACTCCGAAGGCGACGAACTGTGCACAGTCGCACGCGATTGCCTCTCCAAATCAGCTGGGGACAAAGTACACGCCATTCGTCTCTACATGCACGAAACTGGATCCGACCTCGAGCGAGCTCGCAAGGTTATCGAATCCAACATGGTCATGGGCTGGTAATGCCACACGACACAAACGTCCTCCAAAAGCCGGTGTCATTCGCCCGGCTTTTTTCGTGCCGCGAAATCTCTTTTTCCGCGCGCACCAGTCCGCGGAACACTCCAGCCACAACGGCCAAACCGCCCGCTGATTGCTGAGAGATCCGTGCAGTGCAAGCACCACACGCTGTTGTTTTAGGATGCGTTTTGGCAACGAATGACGACTCCGTCGATACAACCGGAATACCTTTTTTGATTGTAATTCTTCGAATTCAATAATCAAGTTGCCCGCAGCCGATCGATGAGCAATGAATAGGAAGTGAGAAAGCGACTCAACCTTCATCATCTCCGGCGAGGATCGGATCATGGTTCTTCAGAAATCAGAAACGCCGATGAAGCAAATCATCCCAAGCACCCCTGGTGGTGTTGCTCGTCAGTATCGCGTTCAGTACCGTCAGCAACGAGCACGGCAGTGGCAGCTCTACGGCTGCTATACGTCCTTGGAGTCCGCGAACGCCTGTAGCTCACAGCTATCCAATGAAGGCTTTGCCGCTCGGGTCATCCACTACGCGATCTGCCCCACTGCATAGTGCAGTCCCAGCACTATCCCATCCCCTCGTAGCTGACTGTGGGTAGTGGAATTCCAGCGTACGTGTGGAACTGGCGAATTTTTCGCGCCCGAGACAGTTTTTCAACGCTATTTGCGTGCACCACTCTCCCACTCACAACGACCCGTCAGCAGGGTCGACTGCAAGGTCGACTGCAAGGTCGACTGCAAGGTCGAGCACCGACGATTCGAATCTCGTTCTCGTCGAATTCGTCATTCGCTCCCGCTTGAATCTCGACCCGCTTGAATCCCTTGCGGGCATGTGTCATCTTGGTTGCCTCAATCAGTAGCTTCAGTAGCAAGCGACTCAGACGCCCTCAGCTATTAAATCCGAGTCACACTGCAAGGCCACAACCAAACACAACTGCTCAATAACAAAGGATCTGCCATGCCGTTTTCGCTGGAAGGACACGTCGCACTCGTCACTGGAAATTCCACTGGACTTGGAAAGGCGATCGGATTGGCGCTAGGCAAAGCGGGCGCCAAAGTCCCAGTCAACTACGCCAACAACACTGAACGCGCCCAACGAACTCTCGAGGAGTACCAGAGTGCTGGCATCGAGACGGCGTTGATCCAAGCTGATGTAACATGCGAACAGAGCGTCGACGCCTTGTTCACCGCCGCCGAAGAACAACTCGGCCCCATCGACATCATCGTTGCCAATGCGACGTGTGAACAGCCGCTAATGACGATCGAAGAGTACGATTGGGCATTCTATCAACGCATGCTGGACTTTTTTATCAAGAGTCCATTCCTGCTCACTCGGCGAGCGCTGCCCCATATGAAGCAACAGCACTGGGGACGGATCATAAATATCACGAGTGAAGTCTTTCAACGCAGCGTGTCTCCGTTCAGCGCCTACGTCGCGGCCAAAGGGGGGCAAGTTGGTTGGTCTCGCAGTATGGCCCGCGAACTGGCGCCTGAAGGTATCACCGTTAACATGATCGCGCCAGGCTGGATCCCAGTTGAGCGTCACGAGAGCGACCCTCAGGAAATGAAAGATGAATACTTTGCCATGATCCCAGCAGGTCGCTGGGGAGTACCCGACGACATCGGCGGCGCCGCGACCTACCTCGCCAGTAACGAATCCAGTTTCGTCACTGGGCAAACGCTGTGCGTCAATGGCGGCATGACGCCGTGGTAGGGCAGGGGTACGAGCCGCAGATCCAGTGAATTCTTCTTTGGCTTGGGGCACAAAAAAACCACCGGCACAATCGCCGGTGGTTTTCATTGTTTGCTGAGATCCGCTTCAATACCGACTAGTAGCCAGTGCTCGGATACGGATTTCCAACGGGAGCCGCTTGGCTGTTGTCGACCGGACTGAAGGAGCCTCCACGAACTGCCGGAGCTGGCGCGAAGTTTGCTGGCTGCTGAGCTTCGAATCCAGCGGGCTGAATCGTCGTTGGACCATTGCCAATTCCCGTACTTCCTGGAGCATATCCATTCGATTGGGGAATTGTCGGCAGTGTTCGCGGTGCAGTAACCGAATTCGGCGTTGGTGAGAACGCAGGATTCACTCGCCCCGCGTTAGCCGTCATCGCTGCAGCGCCCTGGGGTAACACGTACGGATTCGTTTGCACTCCCGGAATACCTCGTGTATTTACGCCAGTCGCTGATGGTTGGGTTACCGGAGCGGAGTTAGTACTCCAAGGAGTCTGGCTGCCGCCACTGGGTGGCCACTGAGAATTCCCCAGAGCATTTGCCAAAGTCTGTGCGCGACTGCCGACATTGTTCGCTCCCTGAGCGACATTCTGTGCGGTCGATCGCATGCCAGCGGAGAGTTCGCCCAACTTCGTACCGATGTTGTTGACAGGGCCCACACCAGGTTGCGCCAGCTGGTTCATTGCGTTGCTGGCGTTGTTTGACGCTCGAGAAATCGCATTGGTTGCAGTTGTATTCAACTGGGACATCGTCTCATTCGTGAAATTAGATGCTCGTCCCGTAGCGTCGGTAAACGCGTTGTTCACTCGCCCTGCTGCGCCGTTTGCAAAATCTTGCACGGCTGGGTAGGAGTTGGGATTTTGCGCTGGTGGGAAGTTGTTGTTAGGAAGACCGCCCGAGCGGGGACTGCCAGATCCTCCTGCTTGATATTCCGTGCCATAGAATCCATGTTGAGGGTTCGGCGCGGAGGGGTTTGTTGCCCCAATTCCAGGTCCGCCCATGCTCGGCCCGCCCATGCTCGGTCCGCCCATGCTCGGTCCGCCCATGCTCGGTCCGCCCAAACCGGCCAGCGATGGATCCTGCGGAGTGTTTGCGACATTGGTTCGAGTACTCAAACCCATTGGATTGGTCGGAGTCTGGATTCCCGTGTTGGCAAACTGAGTTCCGGGGTATTTCGGCTGCAGATTGTCAGTACTGGTCGAAGTCGGCTCTTGAGCAGATGACGAGTTCGCCCCGTATACTACTGACGGTGGAGCTGGATCATTCGCGGTCGAATTACCAGCGGAACTATTCCACGCCATCCATCCCATGTTTGGCATCTTGTAGCCAGCGGTGGACGAGCACCCAACATTG
>JBLHLE010000236.1:0-8267 GCA_047620805.1 Pirellulaceae bacterium | reverse complement strand
ACGATGGCGTTCGACCTGGCGGGAGTCGGTGAACACTCAGTACTGTACATTTGAATACTGTATCGACGTTCACCTGTCAAATCAATAGCTCATCTACTAAGTAGTTTCGCAGAAGGCGTGACACGTAAGGTCAGGGCGAAGAAAAAATTTTAGAAATGGCTTTGTGCTAGGCGCAATGTCTTGGTGCTAGCATTGTCAATTCTTTCTCAGCGAGCCGAAAGTGACCTCCCAACGCAGCCATCGAGGCAATCCACCAATATCGGTCGTTGGCCGACAAATTCGACAGGCTTGTTACCTGGGCGCGTCGCGCGCCCCCGCAGGCTGTTACGTGAAATGGCTACGTAATAAAGAATCATGCATCTAGCGTTAGGCCAGCTTTCCTCGCCCCATGATGTCGTAGATTGGGCCGCCCTTTTCCGAGGTGCTGGAAAGCACGACGACTTCTTCGACCGTGCTAAATCCACAATGAAACTCGGCGTGGTTGTGGAGTATCTCGCTGAGTTTCTCTTGAGTCGGCCCGCTGCGACGAACTCGCCCTAGCGTCACGTGAGGATGATAACGTCGAGCTTCACATGGAAAACCGATTTCGTGCAAGGCGTCGTCGACGGAGATAAACAGCTGCTCAAGCTGCTCCTTGCCTTGTTCAATTCCCGCCCAAACCGACCGAGCCCGGTCGATATCGGGAAACGCCCCCGCCCCGACAACTTCTATGTCGAATCGCTTGTGGTTTGCAGTCGCAGCCGCAATTTGCCGACAAACGTGTATCGTCTCGACGCTCGGCACTTCCCCGAGAAATTTCAGCGTGATATGCATATCTTCCGTCGCAACCCAACGCACAGCCGCTTCGCTGCGTTTCAGTTTGTCGATTAACTTCGCTCCCCGCAAAGTAACTTCGCGGCTGAGTTGAATGGCGATGAATGTGCGAATGGAATTCATTGATTGTCTTGTCGTTATATCGTGTGGTTTTGATGTGTCGTTATGTCGCGTGTGTGATCGCTGTGAATTTGCAATCGCAGCGGCGGTTTGAACAGCGCGCGATAGTCCAATCTAATGCATGCTACCCTCAGCGTTAGTAACGCGCAACATCCTTGGTTTCGCCGTCTGGGTGGACCGTTGCGACGGCTCGTTGGGCTTCTTGAGTCATCATTCGCAGATCGCTGCCGACGGCGATAAACTGCATGCCTTGTTCTGCTCGCTGCAACGCCGACTCGGGATCCATCGCATGGATTCCCGTCGGGGTGCCGACTTGTTTGCCGACTTCGATAACTCGTTGTATCTGCGCTTCATGTTCTTCCGCGGTCGGAAACGTCCCATCTTCGGCTCGCATTTGGAAACGTAGATCATTGGGTCCAATGAAGATCGCATCGCACCCGGGAAGCGAATAGATTTCCTCTGCGTTGGCCACTCCTTGGGGACTCTCCGTCTGCAGGACCACAAGTATCTCGTCGTTGGCCTTCAGATAATAGTCGCCCGCTTCGGCAGCGAAGTTCATCGAGTGCATTCCGCCGCCAACACTGCGGTTGCCTTGCGGTGGATACTTACAAGCAGCGATCGCCGCTTTCGCTTGCTCCACCGTGTCGACCATCGGTACGACAACTCCCCAAGCACCTGCATCTAATACGCGCTTGATGTAGTGGTGGCTTCCCTCTGGTACGCGCGCCAGCGGAATACAGCCCGCGTCCGCTACGGCTCCAAAGATCATCGTCGCTTGCGACCAATCAACCGCCGAATGCTCAATGTCTAATGTCAGCCAGTCAAAGCCGAGCCGCGCTAAAACTCGAGTAGCGTAGAGATCGCCCAGCGACAGCCACGTGCCAAAGGATGGCTCGCCTCGACGCAGTTTCTCTTTTACATAGTTCGTTCTCATGGCATTACCGTCGCTAAGGAAGTAAATCGTCTACAACTGGGCAGTTTTTCACTAAACCCATTGTCACGCAAGCCCCCAAGTTAATCGTCTCGTGGCACTCGGGCAGTTATTTGCCTCCGGACCGGCTGTTTGGGGGACGGAAAGAGGAATTAAGACTTGGGCATTGCTTTTATGATCTCAATCGGTCGTCATTACCGTCGGCGTAGAAGATTTCAGGTAGGAGTATCTTGCTAGCCATCGAAACGGTGGTGTTGACTCGGAAAAAAAACGGGGCTGCAGTTCCTGTTGCCCGCCAAAGCCTCCGCGAAGCCCTGGCTCTAGTTGGTGGGCGGCCGTTGACGGGACACGAAAAGAGCGTCGACACCGTGACAATCAGCGCCAACGGCCACTGACTCATCACGGGCAGCTCCGATAGTACCGTGCGGCTATGAGACCTGAAATCCGAAAATCCCGCATCTTCCGCCGTCGTCTTGTCGGGGCGCGCTAAGGGTGTCACGGCAGTGGCGATCAGTTCGGACAGTCGCTGGCTGGTCACCGGTAGCAAGGATAACAACGCGCGGCTGTGGACACTGAAAATGGACGAACTGCTTGGCAACGCTCGACTGGCCGCCGGCCGGGAGCTGACAGCCAAGGAACGCGAGATGTTTCTGTTGCCACCCCAAAAAACACCGCGGACCGAAAATCCTTGACCCGTTCCGCTGGGAAGTACGATCAACAAGACCTGCTCATTTGAGTGCCCGGGCGGGCGAATTCAAAGTCATTGTTCGCCTGTTTCCGATGATGTACGGGCGAAAAAGTCGAGTAAAACCCGTCCGTTATCAAACGGATTCGCCCATTTGCTATCGGTTGCGGTATAATTGCATGCAGGGTTGCCCGCCATACTTGCCTAGCGCCTGCACGAAACGAATAACCGGTCCGGCTCGTCCAGCTCCCACCGCGAACATATGGCAATAACCATAATCCCACGGAGGATCACTCGCCGTGAAAACTACATCTATCCTATCGATGACAGCAATCTGCATGCTTTATCTCACTTCTAGCCTGTCGGCCCAAAGCTCTGCCGAACTCGAGGCCGCGCGGCGTTTGCTGGTCGAGGAAGCAATTGTCGGCGGAGGGATTAAAGACGAACGCGTCATAAAGTCAATTCGCGAAACACCGCGGCACGAGTTCATCGATAGAAAGTATCGGCGGCAAGCGTACCTAGACATGGCGCTGCCCATCGGAGACAAGCAGACGATCTCTTCACCTTTTATCGTCGCGTTCATGACCGAATCGCTGAGCCCTACGGAGTCGGACCGCGTTCTCGAAATCGGTACTGGCAGCGGATACCAAGCCGCTGTGCTCAGTCCGCTGGTTCGCGAAGTCTACTCCATCGAAATTGTGGAAAGCCTCGGCCGACACGCGAAAGAGACTTTAAAACGACTGAAGTACGACAACGTGCATGTCCGCGTCGGCGATGGCTATAAAGGCTGGCCCGAAAAGGCTCCCTTCGACAAAATCATCGTCACCTGTTCGCCCGAACGAATTCCAACGCCTCTGGTCGAGCAGCTAAAAGAAGGCGGTTTGATGATCGTTCCCGTCGGCGAACGATATCAACAGACCCTCTATTTAACCAAGAAAAAAGACGGCAAAATGGCTACAGCCGCCCTCCGCCCAACCCTCTTCGTGCCGATGACTGGTGCCGCCGAAGATAAACGCGAAGTCCAGCCCGATCCAGACAACCCCGAGATCCTCAACGGCGGTTTCGACGAGCCGCTGCCCAAAAATGGTTTCGTGAACGGGTGGTACTACCAACGCAACTTGAAACATATTAAACATGCCAAGTCCCCTATCGGCGAGTATCACGTTTCCTTTACCAACGAACATGTTGGTGCTCCGGCTCACTTGCTCCAAGGCTTGGCGATTAACGGCAAAAAAGTTCAGCAGATCGAACTATCTGCGTGGATTAAGTCCGACAACGTCCAGCCCGGACGCGACTCCACCGAGCAACCTGTTGTGGCCATCACATTCTACGACCCCAACCGCAAAGACCTGGGCACCCGCTGGCTCGGCCCCTTCCGCGGAACCAACGAATGGCACCAACAATCGAAGCGTTTTCCCGTGCCGCTGAAAACTCAGGAAGCAATTATCCGCATCGGGCTTTTTGGCGCCACCGGTACCATTGCATTCGACGGCATCAAGTTAAAAGTCGTCAATGAATAGTCGTTTTGGCGTTGATTACACGACTTTTGTGGCATGATCGTCTCGATCGCGATTTGGCCAAGGTGTACGCTTGGCGTTTTTGGCTCGGACCAAATACTTTGGCTGCCAGACGACAAGCCGGGACGAAGATTTCGTCGATACCGATCCTTCCTCTCCTCCCTAGTCGTTGTTATTTACCTATTCGCTATTTTACCTGCAGACTCCTTGAAATTCATGCTATTATTGCTATGTTCGGGGTCGCTAGACTCCGTAAATCTTTAGTAAATTACGTAGCTTTCCACGACCCAGGGGGAATTTGGTGATGATTCGTTCAATTTTTAGGGGGCTGAGCACCGCAACGGCAATGGCGGCAGTGCTAGCATTTGGTCTCGCAGATGCCAACGCCGGTTGGGGATCTCAAGGCTCCAGCGGTGGCTCCAGCGGTGGTTCCAGCGGTGGTTCCTGGGGCGGTTTCAGCACTGGCAGTTCCGGCGGAAGCTGGGGACGAGCTAGTTTTGGAAGCAGCGGCAGCAGTGGTGGAGTCGTTCGCGTTCACCATCGCGGCGGAAGTAGTGGCGGGAGTAGTGGTCTACTTAGTCGCTTGCGCCATCGCATCCACAGTCGTTTTAGTCATTGGGGATCCTCTGGTGGCAGTTCTGGCGGTAGTTCTGGCGGTAGCTGGGGCGGTTCCTCTGGCATGGCTCAATACGGCGGCTCCAATGGTTCCTCCGGCGGTGTGATCTACGATTCCCACAATTCGGGTTACTCTGCTCCCAGTAGCTCTGCTCCGATGGCAACACCAATGGAAGCGGCTCCGATGGACCTAACGCCGGCGCCGGTCGAAGTGACTCCCGCACCGATCGAGATCCCAACGAGCTTTGACGGTCGAATCACTGTGACTGTTCCGAGCGACGCCAAGATCTTCGTCAATGGTCACCGCACGACGAGTACTGGCGAGTTCCGCCAATACGTTTCCCGCAATCTTCGCGGCAGCGCAGGATACACCTACCAGATCCGAGCGGAGATGGAAGTTGACGGCCAAGTCGTCCAAGACACGCGAGAAGTATCTCTTCGCGCTGGTCAGATCAAACACGTCAGTTTTTCCCTCGACACACCTCAGCGTGTTGCAACGGAAGAACCCGCGAGAGCCGCTGAGGCCAGTGACACTACGCTGACTTTACGAGTTCCGGCAGACGCTCGAGTTTATCTCGGCGGCAACCCGACCGCAGCAGTTGGCAATGTTCGCACTTTCACCACTGCTGGTTTGGCTGCTGGTCAAAAGTGGGACAATTACAAGATTGTTGTCGCTGTCGAACGCAACGGCCAAATGCTAACTCAAGAGCGAGTTATCACATTGCAAGCGGGCGATCAGCCGTCGCTCGATTTTGATTTCGACACTGCGAAAGTCGCCGACGCTCGCTAAGTCGAATCTCATAGTAACGATTAAACATCAACAGCCGCTGCGCCTCGTGCCCAGCGGCTGTTTTCGTTTGGTCGGCGGTTTTGTAGCATGGTCGTCCCGCCGTAGCTCGCCGTTTCTACCGCAGTCCCTACAATCGCTACAACCTGCCAATGGGGTTTTAGTTACTTGCCGATACCGGCGGATGTCGAAAAGATCGAGAGAAATTGTTCCGTCGTTTAATCGCGTATTCGCCGCCATGTCTGAAGCAAAGAAACAACCCAAACATCCGGACAATCCAGTGGGCACACTGTGGAGTGTGCGTACTCGAGTGATCGTGAGTTTGCTGGCGGTTTTCCATTTGACCGCCGTCGCGATTGCGCCGTTTCATTTCGCCACCAATACTCGGCCGGGAGTTTCCTCGCCGGCTAGCGACGTCGTCATTCGCATCGCGAAACCGTACATCGACGCGACCTTTCTGAACCATGGCTACTTCTTTTTCGCGCCGAATCCCGGCCCGAGTCACTTGGTTGACTACCGCGTGGCAGTAGGGCAGGGGAGTGTCGAGGGACGTTTCCCCGACCGCCAGCAGCAGTGGCCGCGTTTGCTATATCACCGACACTTCATGTTAAGCGAAACAATAAACACGAATTTCGTTCCCGCCACGCCGCCGCCGAGCATCGTCAGCGACGCCGTCATGCTGGAGTCGTGGCAACGTGATCGCGACATCTATCTTGAATTGCGCGAGTCGTTCGAGAATCGCTTGCGAACCAAGTACGCGGGAACCGCCGTCGAAATGCGGCGAGTTGAACATCGCCCGCCGGACTGGTTCGAAATGTTTGAGCAAGGTTTCTCGCTGACAGATGACCGACTCTATCAAGTCCTCGCTGACGATCAACCCGTTGGACCTCCAAACCTAGGTGAAGCTAACCCTCCTGAAACGCCTGGTAACGAAACGCCTGGTAACGAAACGCCTGGTAACGAAACGCCTGGTAACGAAACGCCTGGTAACGAAACGCCTGGTAACGAAACGCCTGGTAACGAGAAAATTGAGAGCGAAGGATTCGGGGCAGGGCAGGGAGTTCTCCGACCGGGGGTGAAGCCATGAATGCCGTCGTCGCCGTAACGAAAGCGTGGTTTTCTGATTCCGTCCAGGCGTGGGACCGATTCTGGTTTGCACCTTCGCGGCCACATACGCTGGCTGCAATTCGAGTGCTCGCCGGCGCGATGTTGTTTTACACTCACCTGGTTTGGGCCATGGACCTTTCGGCGTTTCTCGGTCCGGATAGTTGGTTAAGTGCCGACTTGGCGGCGCGCCTTACTCGCAGTGAGTTCGCATTTAGTCATCTTGCCTATATTCAGTCGCCAGCCCTCTTATGGACTAGCCATATCGCGGCGCTGGTCGTATTCATTTTGTTCACAGTTGGCTACAAGACGCGTGTAATGGCGGTCTTGTCGTGGCTATTGGCGTTATCGTATTGCCATCGATTGAGTGGAGCGTTGTTTGGGTTGGATCAAGTCAATGTGATGTTGGCGATGTATCTGATGCTCGGACCATGTGGTGCCGTTTACTCAGTGGATCGCTGGCTGGAGAAACGCAAAGGCACTGCTTGGGTGCCCGAGACGACGTCTGCCAATCTGGCGATCCGGCTCATCCAGATTCATCTCTGTGTGATTTACCTATTCGGCGGGATTGGGAAAATGCGGGGCGAGTTTTGGTGGGACGGCAGCGCCGTTTGGTTCTCGCTCGCCAATTACGAGTATCAGTCGCTGGACGTAACTTGGCTGGGGCTATCGCCGATGTTGATCGCCGTGATGACTCATCTGACCGTCTTCTGGGAGACGTTCTATGGCGTGCTTATTTGGCCAAAAATGACACGGCCTTTGATGTTGATCATGGCCGTCTTGGTCCACGGTGGTATTTGTTTGTTCCTGGGCATGATCACTTTCGGCACCGCGATGTTGATTGCCAATTTGGCCTTCGTAGCTCCGCCAACGATCGAGGCGGTGACCAGTTGGGTGGGCCGCCGAGTGGGGGTGTCGAATGAGCGCGCCGTGGCGAGCCAGCCGAAGGGGCAGGGCAGGGGAGTGAGTTCCGCAAGTTTGGCGGTAAACGGGGGCAGCGTATACGGCGCGTCCGCTGCCGAGCTTCCGCAGGCTCGTCGTAGGAGGCGCAAAGGCATTGAATAAAAGTTGCCCGCATTTATACGTCAGCATCCGAACCAATTGCCTTGACGATGTGTCGTGACTATCAGGAGTTATGACATTGGTGAACGGGCCGATTCGCGTCGACTTGTTGGCCAAATTGCCCGCTCCAAACCATTGCCGTTTTCGTGGCGAGCGGTATATACTGGTAGGTTTGCCCAAGGCAATTTGACTTCCCCCCTACCTTACCCATCACTTCAAAACCACTGAAATCCTTTCAGGAGGACCCTAGCAGTGAACCTTAACGTGGCATTGGTCGGCGCTACGGGCGCCGTCGGCAAGATCGTTCGTCAGCTTTTGGAAGAGCGGAATTTTCCGCTCGCATCACTCAAATTTCTGGCATCTGCCCGCTCGGCGGGTAAGACGATCACGTTTAAGGGTAAAGAAATCACAGTCGCGGAAATGTGCCCCGAGGCGTTTGAGGGAATCGATATCGCCATCGCCAGCACTCCCGACGAAGTGGCTGCGGAGTTCGCTCCTTGGGCCGTCGAACGCGGAGCAGTTGTGGTCGACGAAAGCGGCTACCACCGCATGTGGGACGACGTTCCTCTGATCGTTCCGGAAGTCAATCCTGAAGCCATTAACAACCACAAAGGAATCGTCGCCAGTCCCAAC
>JBLHLE010000235.1:0-8270 GCA_047620805.1 Pirellulaceae bacterium | reverse complement strand
ATCGAACAAAGCAATTTGCCACTCTTCGTTTTTCCGCCTGAGTGTGACACTTCCGTCATCGATTTTTACGACAGTTACTCGATCGTATGTTGTACCTTCGACGGCCGTATAGACGGTTTCATCTATTTGGATGATCGCTTTTGGCTCGGTAACATTGATGAATCCCAGCAGTACCACTCCCGAACCCCCAGTCGCTTCATCGCGAGAATCCTCGACAACTTTGATCTCTTCTGGTTGTGGAGCGAAGAACGGATTCTTAAAATCTTCATCCAACGGCGGCGCGGCGGGATCGAGTTCGAAAACTTCGGCCGTTTGCGTTTCGGCTACCTCATGACCGCCGGACTCGACTGGCGGATTGTTGGTGTCAGTATTGGATACCGGGGTCACAGGCGTCTTCGCCGCTTCCGCGTGTTCCGCCTCGCCGCCGCCACAGCCAGTCAGCACTACGGCACCGACGATAAATCCGAATAGTTTCGTTCGGTTCATTTTTTCATTCCTGCGTTTTAGCACATTTAATTCTGCGCACCCGCCAGGAGGGCGCAGCAGACCCGCTGCCAAACTGTACGTCGCAGGCAAGTCGCGTGGTTGAAAGGGCGGTCATATTTCAGAGGATACGGTCGGCTGAAAGTTCGCAGTGTCGGTCGTAGCGGCTGAAGCGGTCTTGAGCTGAGCGATGCCACCGAGCGGGTGCGGAAGGGGGAATTCTGATCGGCCAGATACGTCGCAACCCGCAAATTCTCGGTGCTTAACCCGATTTTGACTTACCTAACGGGAAAGCTAAGTTTCAGAGTCATGTATCGTCCCCCTTCACTCTCAGATCAGAAAGAGCGTGGCATGAAAGACAAAACCTTTCGCGTATTGCTGGTAGAAGAAGAACAAGTCTTGGCGGAGATTACGTCATTCCGCCTAGAGTTATTGGGCTATCAAGTGCACACAGCCGGATCAGCGGAAGACGCTATTGTCCATTTGCAGCAGGTAGAAGAACTGCCGCATGCGATAGTGGTCGATCTGACCCTGCCAGGGATGAACGGTATCGACCTCATCGAACGTCTCGGAAGTGACGAGAGGACAACCAAAATTCCCGTGATGGCACTGTCTCACGAGGGTGACCTGGATGCGGTGCAGAATGCATTCATCGCTGGGGCCAGCGATTATCTCGTCGCTCCTTACAATCCTTTGACGTTGGAAGACAAGGTCGAGGAATTGGTGCGGAGAAGCGAAATACCTGTCAGCGCATAACTGACAGCGAAGTTCGGAATTACACCGGTATTCGTAGTACAAGCGAGGCACGAAAGCCATGGCTGGACGTTTAGGCGACATTCTAGTCGACAAGGGTTACATTAGCGATAAGCAGTTGCAAAGTGCGCTGAACGCGCAGGGTTCCGAACGGGGAATGCTGGGTGTACTGTTGATGAATCGAGGGTTGATCAACAAAACTCAACTCGGCGAAGCGCTGACCATTCAGTTTGAAGTTCCTTTCAGGGAGCTGGCTGCAGAGACGTTAAACCCGCAGCTCGTACGACTCCTGCCGGAGAAGTTCGCGCGACAACGTCAAGTCGTTCCCGTTTCGGTAAGTTCCGGCAGCATGACACTGGCGATGGTCGCGCCCGACGATATTGAGACGATCTGTGAGGCGGAACTTATCACCGGTTATAGTATTGAACCGATAGTTGCCATCCAGAAAGACATAGTTAGCTTGCTCGATCACGGATTTGACGAACGGGTGTCGGCTCGACAAACCATCGTCGACATGAAGATCGCCGATCTCCGTGAAGCTGAAGACCGCGGCGTCGAAGAGGAGGTCGCGGTAGTCGAGGATGAAGATGCACCGGTAGTGCGACTCGTTAAATCGATCCTGCTTGGTGCTGTAAACGCGGGGGCGAGCGATATTCACCTCGAGCCCCACGATCCACAGATGCGTTGCCGTTACCGTGTCGATGGGGTACTGCAGCAGGTGATGACCATTCCGAATCACACGGAGGAAGCTGTTGTCGGTCGTATCAAAGTGATGGCGGACATGGATACCACGGAAAAGCGTCGGCCTCAGGACGGCAACCTGACTGTTGAAGAAAATGGCATGCGGGCCAGTTACCGTGTTAGTACCATTCCCTGCGTCGGCGGTGAGAAGGTCTGTATGCGTGTTTTGGACGAGAATAACAAGATATTCACGTTCGAGGCGCTGGGCATGCCCGAAGATATTGTCGAAAACGCCAAGGATTTAATCACCAAGCCACACGGCATGATTGTCGTAACAGGTCCCACGGGTTCAGGTAAAACGACGACAATGTACACGATGTTGACCAACATCGATTCGTCGGTCAAGAACATCTCCACGGTGGAAGATCCTGTCGAGTTCCGGCTGCCGGGAATCAATCAGGTGCAAGCGAATAACGAGCACGGCATGGGCTTTGCAAACGCCTTGAAGTTCCTCATGCGGCAAGACCCCGACGTCATTCTCGTGGGCGAGATTCGCGACCATGAAACCGCGACGACGTCCGTGCAAGCTGCGCTTACTGGGCACTTGCTCATCAGTACTCTTCACACCAACGATGCCATCGGCTGTATTGCGCGGCTTGGAGATCTGGGGCTGGACAACTTCAAGATAGGCGGAGCTCTGTTGGCCGTATTCGCACAGCGATTGCTCCGCAAGATCTGTGGGAATTGCAAGGAACCGTCGACGGCCAATGCGAAAATGTTGGAGCGGTTACTGCACGAAGCGAAAATGACTTTGCCAGTGGACTACCAATTCTACAAGGGTGGCGGGTGCGGTAAGTGTATGGGTAGCGGCTACAGTGGCCGGATTCCAATTTACGAGATTCTAAATATCTCTCCAGAAGTTGCGACTGCGATAGAAACGGGTTTGCCGTCGTCCAGAATCGAAGAACTGGCTGTCGAGCAAGGGATGACGCTATTGGCTCCCAATGGTGTAACTCAAGCACTGGCGGGCAAGACCACCGTTGAAGAGGTGTATTTCAAACTGTCTGGTTAATTCGCGACTCGACTGTCGTGTGAAATGGCAAATGACGTGCGCCGTCGAAATCACCGATGGAGACAACCTGGCAAGACGATTGTCTTGCAGGAACTTTGGTTCAAAAGACTGAGATGAGGTCAAACCATGACTGCGACAAAACAGAAGAAGGCCGAGCAAGGCTTCCTCGCGAAACTCAAAACCGTCAAACTCGGCGGTGGTCAAGCCAAGGCGATCAAAGTAAAGAAGAACGACTTGGCCTACATCTTTCGAAACATCTCTACGCTGATTGAGAATGGGCTGTCGCTGCCGAAGTCGCTGGAAACTCTGGAGAGGGAACCGTCGCTTAAGAAGTACGAATCCATGCTGCGGCACGTCAAATCTTTAGTGGAGAGTGGCGAATCGTTTAGCGGGGCGCTGACCCACTACGAATCGTCATTTAGCGAAATCATGATCAACCAGGTAAGAGTGGGCGAGCGTTCAGGTACAATGCCTCAGACGCTGAAAAGGCTGGTTGATCAACTGGAACTCGCCGGCAACCTCAAGGAAACCATTATCAAGAAGCTGGCCTACCCGGTAATGCTGGTGGTGATTGGCTCGGGTGCCATAACGTTCATGCTGCTGTTCGTGGTTCCGACGTTCGAAAAAACGTATGCGGAATCGGGAGCCGAATTGCCCGGTATTACCAAACTGTTGATTTCCGCGGGGCAGTTTGGGACGGCCTACGGCTGGATGATCCTGTTGGCGTTGATTACGTTCACCGGTTCGTTCATCTACGCCCGCACTATCCCAGCCGCGAGGTTCTGGATAGATAAAAATGCGCTGCGTGTGCCGGTCCTTGGGAACTGGTTGAAAAACATTGCCGTGCTGCAGTTCATGGAAGTCTTGGGCAACCTGATGGACGCGGGTTTCAATGTCGTGGACGCGTTGCGAGCCTGCATTGGTGCCATCGGCAACCGAGCCGTCCGCAGAAGTGTTGAAGAACTGCACGCTGCAATTCTGCGCGGCGAAAGGTTTAGCGCGGAGTTGGAGAAACATGGCGACTTGTTTCCCCCAGTAGTAAACCAGTTGGTAATCATTGGCGAGAAAACGGGCACGCTCGGCAAGGCGACCGTGGATATTCGAGCGCATCTCCGCCGCGAAGTCGAACGATACACGAATATGCTCATTGGAACAATTGAGCCAGTGCTGACCATTGGTTTGGCAACGGCCATCGGTGGCATCATTCTGGCGATCTACTTGCCAATGTTCGACATGATCGGTGCGATGGGCGGGGACCATTAGGTCGCCGTCGTTTGCAATTGTTGAGGACGCGATTTCCGGGGATTCAATGCGCGCCAGGGAAGCAGGAATCGAGACAAACTATGATGATGAACAGACGGAAGTATGGTTTTTCGCTCCTAGAGATGTTGGCTGCGGTCACGATCCTGGGAATTGTAGCACTGATAATCATTCCTCGAATGTCGGGGAGTACAGACAATGCGAAGATCAGCACATGCCATGTAAACAAGGGCAACATTGAAGTGCAGTGCCAGCTTTGGTTTCGCAACAAAGGAGTCTGGCCCAAGTCTGACCTGAGCGACATCGGCGCCGACGGCGACTATTTTCCCGATGGCCTTTCGAAGTGTCCGCTGGATAGCTCGGAATACCGCTACGACTCAGCGACAGAATCGGTAACGGGGCACACGCACAACTAAAGTGATGAATCAGAGGGAGAATTAAATTGGATTTCTCTCTCACTCGTCCAAACAAAAGCTATGTTTTCATTAGCCGGGCGTCACACGGGTGGCGAACAACGATTGGCTCGTTGGCCCCGGAATCCACTTGCGGATGAAGTGATTTTATATTTTGTGGATCCCAAATCGAAAGGGGTGAACAGATGAAAGTTCGCACGAATCGACGTAAGCGAAGTGGTTTTTCGCTGCTCGAGCTCTTGGCTGTCGTGACAATTCTCGGAATTATCGCAGTAGTCGTTATCCCGCGTATTTCTGTATCGGCGGGTGTCGCCAAAACAAATGCACATAAGCAAAACATCGCTGAAATCAACTCAGCTGTTGAGCGTTGGTACTTTGAAAAGGGTACTTGGCCAGCCGCCGACTTGAGCGACATCATTGCCGATTCCAACTACTTCCCTGATGGTCTTCCAAAGAACCCCACTGGCGACGGCACGGGCACTTACGCTCTCGACACCAATCACCGAGCTCAGTAGGTTGGACGGTACGCTACTTTCCATGACCGCTTAGTTCTTAGGTCGAACGGAAATATAGATGCGACAACTTAAAAATACAAAACGAGGAGTCTCCCTGTTGGAGCTCCTCGTTGTCGTTACACTGCTGGGGATTTTCTCCAGCGTCGCAGCGATGCGATTCGGTCCCACTATCTTTGGAAACGTGGGATCGAATACCGATGCTCGTCGTGTATCGTTGACGCTTTTACAAGCTCAACGGAGCGCGATCCGCAGCGGAGACAACCACTTCGTTCAATTCACAACGCGTGGGGGTGGAGAGGTTGTAAGTTACCAGCTTATGCGGCGCGACGGCAGCAGTGTGGTCACTGCGGGCGCTCAGATTGAGCTTTCTCGAAATGTCATTGGTACCGTTTCTCACTCCGTGATGGAATTCACCTTCGAAGGCGAGGCGCTGGCAGCCTATTCCATTAAACTCACCGGCTCCGCTAGAGATTGGCGACTTTCAGTAGTGCCAGTCAACGGTACGATCCGGACCTGGGAAGAGTAACGAACCAAAGTCTTTTGTCGAAAGTTTCGGGCCCCGGCGAGCGGCGATCTTCCGTTGACAAGCTTTCCGCGTAAGCTACGTTTCAGCGTGGCGTAGCAAAATGTGTATCGCATTGTGTACTCCATTGTGCATTGCGCGACGAATAGTCCCTAGCTAGAGGAACTGCCATGTTCTTTGGCCGCAACAAACGATCTTCATTCAAGCGCGGCAACTCCTTACTGGAGTTGGTGGCGGCTAGTACCATTCTGGCTACGACAATGGTGCCGGCACTGAGGATGATGTCGACGTTTTGTGTGAGCAAACTCGAGGAGCGGATGGCGCAGACGGCTCGCGTCTGGGCGACCAGCGCTGTGTCGGGAAACTTTAACGCCGCTGGCTACGCGAATATCCGATTCCAGGTGACTCGGTCCGACGCTACCAGCGATGGTGGCATTCCCGGACGCCTGATGACACTTACGTCGACGGTCTGGGAAGATGAAAACGGTAACGGTTCCTGGTCTACCGGAGAACCGCGAGTGATATTTGCGACGAAACTGTCACGTACGGCGAGCATTATCAATGGTTAATCGACTGCGAAGAAAACGACGCGGAATGAGCATGCTGGAGCTGATCATCGCCTCCACGATGATGGTGACGTTGCTGGCCGCGATTTCGGTTGTGATGCGGACGGGTCGGCAGGCTTGGGAAGCTCACGAAGCTGATTTCTCGCGGATCGAAGCCGGGCATTCGATGATTCGTCACGTAGTTCGCCGGCTGCGACGATCGCAAGGAGTGGCATCCATTTCCAATACGACTGACAATTCGGGCCGAATTTCCTTACTCATGTTGGACGGCACGACATGGATTTGGGATCACGATGCAAATACAAATCAAGTCAATTACGGTTCGAGCGCCGATCCGTCGCTGTCACTGCTGGCCACTGACATTACGGGATTGAGCTTTCGCGGGTTTGAAGCCGATGGCACGACACTGACGACTAACCTAGCCGACATTCAATTGATCGAAGTAACCGTCTCAATTCAATTGCCGCGTGAGACGGGCGGCGGACGAACGATTTCCTCCTTTGCTTGGCTCCGCGCGTGGTAGCGGAAGAGAAACGGGAAAACGAAATGAACACTAATAGCACCTCCAAACGAAGCGACTCCAAACGAAGCGACTCCAAACGACGACCGCGGAAAGCCGCGGCCTTGATGGTGGCGTTGTTTGTGATGACCGTGACCACCGTTATGGTCGTCTCAATTTTGGACACGGAAACACTGCAGTATGGATCGCTGCGAAACACCATGGACTACGATCGCGCTCGATACTTAGCCGAGGCCGGTTTGCAACATGCCTACGCGATGTTGGAGCAAGATTGGGATTGGCGGGCTGGTTTGAATCGCGTCGCCTTTCCGCCGGGGAGCAGTGATCGTTTTTCAGTGACACTAACCGATGGCCCAGAAGGCACGTTGATTCTAACTTCAACGGGCGAGTCGGGCGACTTTGTACGACGATTGCAGACCCGAATTAAGCAGGGTGGGTGAGGCTAACATGTCGAAGAAACCGAAACAGCGCAAGAACGAGAATCAAGCGGTAGTCATTTCGATTACTCATTCGGATGTTGCCATTCTTGTGGTCAACAAACAAGGTGAGGATCAGCCTCCGATCGCGCGGCGGAAGCAAATAATCTGGCGCGACAATGCCAAGACGATTGACAGCGACGACGGCGTCAAGGAGCTGACAGCGGCGATCAAACAATTGGTGACCAGTGAGGGAGTTGGCGGAGCTGTTGTGAACGTCGTTCTCAGTAGCGATTTCTGTGTGACTCGAGTGGTGGCTGGCGATAACGAAACGGTTACAAAAGAGCTGAAGAACCTGGAGGAACGCAGCGGTTTATACCTGTCGCTTGGAAAAGATGATAAGGCACTGGCCGTCAGCAAACGCCCCATCGATGCCCGCACTGAGCAAGCTTGGTTAAGTGTTACAAACAAGGGGACGGTACAAGCCATTGTTCAAGCCACCGACGTGGCAGGTGTTTACATCCAATCCATCGAGCATTCACTGGTCGCATCGGCGCGCTCAGTCGGATATATGAAGGCGGATGCCGAAGAGCCCGTGATCATCATCGAGCTCAACGAAAATAGCCTCGAATTGGGGATCTCCTTTGGCGGCAATTTGTTGTTGGACTTCCATCCTGGCGGTGGTGACGCTCAAGAAAAGATTGCCGAAATTGTCGAGCGGCACCTGCAGCGTCTCCAGCGTTACTGCAATCGCTACTTCCGCTTTACCAAAGGCGAGATTCGCAAGGTCTACCTATGCGGGAGTGAAGCGGAAGTCGAGTCCGTGCTGGCACAATTCGGCGAATCCGATGTGCTGACAGCCGAAGTCTTGGATCATAAGGCAGTTGGTCTCGAGTGGACCAATGATGAGGAACTCATCGGTTGTACCAAATTGGTGGCTCCAGTCGGTGGCGCCATTGGGATGCTTCACCCCGATTTAGGCGAGTTTTCGCCCAACTTGATGATGGAAATGAAGCAAGGGATGAAAGAGCCATTAATGCCCTTACTGATCAGGACGGCTTGGCCAAT
>JBLHLE010000234.1:0-8285 GCA_047620805.1 Pirellulaceae bacterium | reverse complement strand
TCCAGTCAGTCTCATAACTGTGACTCTGCCCTTCACTAACGAATTCAAAATAGAATAGCGATTCTGTCAACGCCGGAGGCGTCATCTAGTCCGATCAGGATTGCGACATCACATCCGCCATTGAGGCCGGCGGGTTTGCTGTCATCGTTGAATCCACCGAGTTGCATGTCATTAGCCGTCAGACACGTCATTGTGACTCGGTCAATCCCTGCTGTTCAAATGGAGAACATCCGCTAAGTTAGTCAGCATAACTTCCGCTCTCCTTTTCGGCAGGGTTCGCTCTATGAAGACAGGAAAACTCGTCTGGCTCACCGGGAATCGAAACCCGTTTCTGGTCGCACCTATACATTGTCTGGAGCTTGCTTGTCCGTGCACGACGGCAACGCTACAGCTGACGGAAATCGTTTCGGATGGAAAGCAGCTTGCCGATCCCATTCGATTCGATGTTGTCGTTAACCTACGAACAGGAATCGAACATGATCCGCCCGCCCGCTCCCCGGGTATCGCGGCAATGGTCCGCGAACTGTTGGTGGAGTTTCCGGTAGACTGGTTCAAAGAACTGATTGACGTCCGCAGGAAACAACGAGCTCTAAAGAAACGACTGGCCGAACATAAGTTTTCCATTTCTTCTCCAGGCGAGTTGGTCTGTTACTCAAGCATCGTTTATGCCGAAGGCGGGCTGAGAGAAAACAGCCATAACTATAGCTTTTTCTTTTCGCACGACAATCGTGATTTCCTGATCGAAGATCATTACTGTCCCACGCCTGAGTGCGATTGCCGAAAGGTGCATATTGAATTCTTTGAACGTATCCGTGATCCCAAGGCGCACATCATCGATGTCGAACAACTAATGATGGCGACGTATACACTGGATGGCGAACTCGATGAAATGCGGTACGGCCCTGATGACCGCCAATCGACAAGTGAACTACTGGACGCATGGCTGCCGATCTTTGCAGATTTGCGAGAAGAGTTTGAACAGCGTTATCGTCAGGTCAAGGAGATCGGTAAGCGGAGCGACCTGCCAATTCCCGGCACGCGCGTTGTCACCACCAATCCCGCATCGAATCCCGCATCGAATCCCGCATCGAATCCCGCATCGAATCCCGCAAGTTCCTTAGGTTCCAAGAAGAATCGTACCGGACGCAACGCCCCCTGCCCCTGCGGCAGCGGAAAAAAACACAAGCAATGCTGTGCGCGCCGACAGGCGAGCAATTAGCCCTGGCTTGCCTCACGCCCTCAGAAAAGACGTGTAGTTGACTGTGCGCTCACACTCAGCCAGCGTTCGGCCGGTTGCAGTAGTTGGTTCTGGCGGCGCGGCGTCGGTGGACTTTCCAGGGATTGGAGTTCTTCGAATACCAATGACATAGAAACGCCGGCGACAGATCGCAACGGTATTCGGATCTCGAAACTTGAGTTCAAATCGACATTTTGTGAATAGAGCGTCGTGAATTTTTTAGACGCGGATCGCTGTCGGCTTATCGCCCCTTAACAACGATGCTATTTCCGTCTGGTGATTCGACGTCCTGAGTCGTCTTCTTCAATGGTTTACAGAGCTTGCCCAAAACTCTCAACTCTCGCATCAGCCTTTCGACGTCCGCAAAAACTGCCGGTTCAATGTCTTGAGTTGACTCGCTCATTCGATCCTCAATCAAAGTTGTATGTCTGACCTGATACATCGGAAATTTAAGCGTTAGGATTTGGCCGATTCGAAGCGACCCGCCAAGTGCACCACAGTCGCTAAATCTTCTCCAACCCGGCGGGTTGAACCACAGCCAAATTGCTCGTCATAAACAGTTTGATATCAAGGAAATTGAGCTGGTGGAATGAAATTCGAAAGAAATCGATTATTTGGATAATTCGGGTCTAAATTACCATTCCGATTTTGCCGATATGTCTTCGGTGCCCCACTATCAACCAAGGAGATTCCACAATGTCTGACCTAAATACACCTGAAGATGAACTGGACCCCGAAGTCGTGCTTGAAGATGAGCTCGAAGATGAGCTTGAAGATGAGCTCGATGAAGAAATTGAAGCTGAGGTCGAAGGCATAGAAGATGAATGGGAAGAAGATGAAGAAATCACTCCCCAAGAGGTCGAGAATGTAGTCCGAATGTTAGACTCGATACTCGAGACAGTCGAAAGCGACACCGTTCACGCTATCCTCACGGAAGCCTATGAACGAATCGAAGAACTAGTCGACTGGGAAGACGAAGACGATAGTATCCAGTCCGAAGCTGCCTAGCCAGGCAACAATCTCAAAAACAACCAAAATGGCCTTCGATTTGACGGAATCGGGGCCGTTTTTCGTTTGAATCCGAGCCGCGTTCACATTGTGCCGATTCTTCTCAGCTAATCGGAACTACCGGTCGAACCGGCAAACACTTCGCAACTTAAGCAGTCTAACTCCGAACGCCGATATTCGTAACTACCGAATTCACATGGTCGGATTTCACATAGACTGAATAGAGTTGGAGAACACAATGTTCCGCCGCATCACGAGCCGAAACCTAATCGCCGCAACATTTGTTTCGATCATTTTTCCTCAGGGATGGCTGTTCGCACAAGCCGATCCCATCGTGACCATTTCGGTCCCGGACCTCGAGCGACGCTCCTCGATGGAAAAACTTCCAGCACCTTTAAGTGCAACTCCAGCTAGTTCTCCCAGCATCAATTCCGCTGGGAATGCGTACTCCGTCCCGCTAGACCTCACCGTTCCCAATATCGATGGCGAACCCAATATCGATGGCGAACCCAATGTCAGTGAGGGACCCAATGTCAGTGGCGAACCCAATGTCAGTGAGGGACCCAATGTCAGTAATGGACCCAATGTCAGTGAGGGACCCAGTATCAGTGAGGGACCCAGTATCAGTAATGGACCCAGTATCGACGATAGCACTGCCGAAGACATTAGCTCGACCAGCAGTCCACAGTCACCGGGAGAACCCGAGTTGATAACGGAACGATATCCCGACGGCAAGATTAAGATCCAACGGCAGGTCCAACAGGACGCGAACCGCAACTTCCGCAACAATGGATCGTGGGTTATGTACGATCAGCAGGGAAAATTGTTGGCACAAGGCGCCTACGTCAATGGACAGCGAGATGGCAACTGGATGCGGATTGTTGGCCGACAAGCCAGCATTCCCAGCGAATTCTCCGCTCCTCTACTATCCCAGGCAAACTTTGAGCACGGTCAATTGAATGGGTCGTGGACAATCACCGACAGCCGTCAAAAAATCGTCGCGTCGTGGGATTTCAAAGACGGAACACTACACGGCAAAGTCGCGTCATGGTTCCCAAATGGCCACCAACGAAGCGAAATGACCGTCGTTGAAGGGCAACTCGACGGCGAAGCGATCTTCTTCGACGCTCAAGGAAAGACAGTCAAGAAAAACTACTATCGCAAAGGCCAACAACTCGTCCCGGTGGTCAACCGGTCCAACAATCGCCAAAAAGAGAGCGAAGGTTGGCTGGTCCGCGGCATAACTTTTGATGCACAGGTCGACTGGTGGAACACCAAAATTGACATTCGACTTCAGCCGGTGGGCAGCGCGGATGTTCGCACCGGAAAATGGACCCAATGGCATCCCAACGGTACCATTCGCTACCAAGGTAGCTACGTCAAAGGCAAGCCAAGCGGAAACCATCTCTGGTGGCACGAAAACGGCCAAAAGCAACTGGCAGGTAAGTACGCCGAAGGTATCGCCGACAGTCGCTGGACGCGATGGCATGCTAACGGCCAAAAGGCTGAAGAGGGTCTCTATCTCGCTGGAACGAAGCAGGGCCAGTGGGACATCTGGAACGAACAAGGTCAACTCGTCAACGATTCGACGAATCCCAGTAACTCGACAATGCAGTTCTCATCGCACGGACCGAATGAAACGGACGACGAAGCGGAAGAACTGCCGGCTCCAAGTGAATTGCTGTTTGTTCCCGAGATCAACTGAGCCCTAAGAATCGCGAACACCGCGGCCGTAACTGCGCTGCACTTGTCAGCAGCCTACAAACTGCGTTTATTGGTGCTAGCGAAAGGCTTGAATTGGGAACCAGTGGAAACGCGGCCGACGGGTTACTTCAAGAAGCCACTGCGTATTGCCACGTGACTGCTGAGCCTGTCGTTTTCTGCGTCGTCCAAAGCTAAAATCTCCCGCAGCTCGTTCGACAAACGCTGCTGCACATCGGCAGCTAACATCCGCTTCTGGTATTGCTGCTGCGGTTTATCTCGTCGGCAATAGAAGGCGTGGATCGCGCGCCGCGGCTGGTTTGTTTTGTTCGCCGTTCCGCCGTGCCATGTGTGCGCGTTCAGTATCAAGACCGATCCACGCTTCGCCGTTACGTTCACTTCGTCGGGATGATTTGCGGTCGGATCGCCCATCGCATCTTGAGGCAGCTGGTCGAATTGGTGAGATTTAGGAACGATGCGAAGTGTACCATTGTCCGACGTAAAGTCGTCTAGCATCCAAACGACATTGCAGACCCAGTTTCCAAAGGCGTCGCGAATCGCGGCCATGTCCGCGTGGAGTGGCTGCGTTGCACTTACGCTTGGCTCCGCCGATCGCGCGTTGAGACTGCTCAACTTCACTGAGTTCTGCAGGACATGATTAACTAACGGGAGAACGCGCTCATCAACAATGAGTTCCCCGAATCGATCGCCCTTGTTAACCAAGTTGGCTAAACGGCGACAGCCCAGCTCTTGCTTGAACTCGCTCCCCGCCGCCTCGCCTTCGCGAAGATAGACTTCCTCCAGCAATTCGACGAACTCTTCGACTTCATCGATGCCAATCAACTCTGGGAGCAGAACGAATCCCTGTTCGTCAAGTTTCTGGCGATGGGCGTTTGTGATGGTCATGAGTTGGCGAGATAAGAGGGTCGAGCAGTCACATCGGCGCGTTACTTTATTGGGAATGCAGTGATGACGCGGTTACCTTCCAGTACCAGACGAATTTTGCGGGCCTCGGGATTGCTGCGTTCAGCTCCTACTCGCCCCCCCACGAAACCGATCCGCCGTTGCAAGTCGACATCGTAGACCGTCCGTTCCCCCTCTTTCTTCGACGTCACTTTATTGCTTTTGCTTAGGATCAACTCGTAGGCTTCGTTTACTACTTCGAGAAGGTCTGTCTCGTCGCCGTCGAAGACTCCATGCATTCCCGAGCGACGCGGCAAATCATTGTCGTGTCGCAATACATGCTCTAGTCGAGTTTCTCCGCTTCGGCTTCCTGGAAACATCAGACCCGACGCTAGTATTGCGCCTCCATCCTTGAGCTCCCGCAAAAGCGGTTCGTCTTCTCTGTTGCCTGCGGAGTCCTGGGGTTGTGTTCGCGGCTCCGTCGTCGGACTTAGCCTGGGCGCTGGGTCGGCGTTATCGGGGTCGACTTGCTCATTGGACTCTGTGAGCGACGGGAGCGGTACGCCCAACCATTCTTCCAACGAGGGTCGCAACAAGACGTAGCCGACTACGAGAACCAGGATTCCAATGCCGATGGCCTTTGACTGCCACGACTTTGACTGCCACGACTTTGACTGCCACGACTTTTTTGATTTACTCGAGGATCCGGAAGATGATTCGTCGCTCATAATATTCTCTTGGTCGCCTGGAAACTGGTCAGCTCACAAATGCATTCTATTCGCTACTGGGGGTACAACCGAATGCGTAAATTGTTGACTGGTTTAGAATAAATCTCAATCGGACAGACTGACCGGGTGATTCTGGGCTGGTTTTCGGCAATGGCAGATCCGTGCATGTATCGCGAATTTCCGTTCGGTTGACCTGTTTGAAGACTCCCGATTCGTCGATCGACTCGACTATCACCTCGATTCTTCCATGCTGAGCGATATCGGCGGTGACGTGAATTTGTCCAGTCCAGGGTACGGTGCTAGTCGTAAGTTTCGCCATGTTTGTCTTTGCCTGCCAACCCGCCCATCGATGCAGCCCTAGTTCAGCGAGACACCAATGACCATGTCGCCAATCGCGTAAGCGGTCATCGCTGCCGCAATAGTAAAGTCGAATTCTATCGTTCGCGACGATCGGATTCGCACATAGAATCACACGATCGTCGATGCTCTGCTCGACCCCCAGCGGAATGATTGCTCGTCCATTTCCCAGACGCTGCCAATTCAATCCGTCCTTGCTATACGCCAACTCGGGCCAAACGACTCCGTTCTTTGTGCTCGCGGCCCAAAAGGGACTTTGCAATGGAAAGTCTAGCGCAGCGTGCTGACCGTGTACGATCGCCAACCAAGTGCTTCCATACCGAAATGGAACGATTTTATGAAGCGACATTGGCGGATCGATGTTCACTTTCTGCAGCGGGCTCCAGCGAAGAAAGTCGGGGCTCGTCATTCGAGTTGCGTAGCGATCGGCGTCCTGTTCGCCCAGTAGATAGGCGATGTATTGCAGCGAAGTCTGGTCCCAAATCCAATGCAATTGACCAGCGGGAAACAGAGTGGAATCGTTCGGCACGGAAAACTTCTGAACGTCGAGCCAGCTCCAATGAACTCCGTCGGGCGAAAACCCAGCCGTGACTCGACCGTCGGGTAGGGTGAGCCAATTGTTTTGCGAACGCCCCGCCAACAACTTGTAGCGTCGCAGCGGATCTTTATCGTGCTCGTCGTAACTGACGTGCGTCCCCAACAAATCTCGCGCGATGATGTTGTTGCTCGTCGAACCTTTAAAGTCGTACAAGTTCAGATTTGGCCGCTCCCAATTTAAGCCGTCAGTAGATTCGGCGAAGCAGAGACCCGTATGTCGCGGCCTCGTCGCGGCGGGATAGCGGAAGCGCGGCGGCCAAGCTATGAGACTATTGGGCTTCACATCGGGATGCCGATAAGGACGATCATAGATAAAGGGGTTGTACCACAGCTTCCAGCTGCCCGTTTGATCGTTCACCAAACTTGGATGCATGTCGTCCCAGCGCGGCTCCCAGCCCTGATCTTCTACCATCAACGGATTGGATGGATGCTTCGTGGCTGCGCCAACAATTAGCTCCGCGCCTTTCACGTGTTCCACCCAGCGGCTGTCGAGTAGAAGATAGTTGTCAGCGGCAAAGACGTTGGCACTGCTACCCCACACACATGCTATTGCGCACGCGAAATTCAAGAATGCTCGAGCAAATCGAAAAGAGAGGTGCATGGCTAGTGCCAAGTTGAATGAGTGCCGGTCAATGGAAGCTGTTCGATCGCGCTAGAGGACGCGATTGAGTCGATAGCTTCTATTGTAATTACCAGACTCGGGTTTGCTCGCACTATTCGCAGGCACTGGCATTCGTAGCGTGATCGTTATCTCTACTTACGTCTCGAGAAATTTCGTTTAACCGTCAGCCAGAAGAAATCGCCCTGAAAGAGCCTGTAGATGAGCTCGCCAGAGCTCGGGCCGACCCTGCGCAGCGACGTGTTTTGCCGCGTCAGGCCAGAAGTCTGGCGACGTCTGCTTCGACAAAAAACAGCTCGACTTGATCAGAGTCGAGCTGTTGGTTTTGGTCAACTTGCTTCGAGAGCGGTGTTCCAATAGGACTCGCTGACGAACTTTCCCCAACTATCGATGGGGGCGGAATAACGTGCGTACATCGGCTTCCATACCGGCTGCACCGGCTCCTTGCGAAGTCGCATACCTGCCGTCTCGGGAATGCGGTCCGCCTTTCGCTTATTGCAGGCCAGACATGCCAGGACACAATTCTCCCACGTGGATTGTCCACCGTGCGATCGCGGCAGGACGTGGTCCAACGTCAAATCGTCCGATCCCGGTTGGATACCACAGTACTGGCACGTGTACCGATCGCGCTTGAAGATATTGCGGCGGCTGAACGATACGTGCGACTTCGGAGTGCGGTCGTAGACAGTCAAGGTCACGACTTCCGGTACTTTCACCTTCCACGACACACCGCGAATCGACGGCTCGTCCAGCGCGGGCTCAAATTGAGACCAGTCATCCCAGTCGTATGTTTGGTAGTCCGCCGGATCTACAACTCGAGCTGCGCCGCGATAGATCATCAACAGCGCCCGAGCGACAGTCGCTACGTGCACTGGCTGCCAGTTGCGGTTCAAAACCAGAGTCGGTCGGCGGAGCATCGAATCGGACATAAGACCTCTCTCCCTCAGTCGGCGCTGCATCGAAATAGGCCGTTCGTTTTCAAACGCGTTTCGAAATGTTTTTGAATTAACAATGAATCAATTCAACGGGGCTACAAAAAAAGCCCGGTTCGTTATCCCGGGCTACGCTCGTACAAGTCGGCGGTTTTTTCGCCGGGATTTCATCATCGTTCCGCTTCGCGGTGAACTGTGAGACT
>JBLHLE010000233.1:0-8312 GCA_047620805.1 Pirellulaceae bacterium | reverse complement strand
GCGGCGTTCACGTATAGCGGCGTTCACGTATAGCGGGCCCCGGATTTTCAGTGACAACTGAACGACAAACAGCTAACCGAATCGCTCTTCGATCCAAGGGTCGCCGTGGTTGTGGTAGCCCGCTCGCTCCCAGTATCCGGGTTTGTCGACATCCGATAGTTCTATGCCGCGAATCCACTTCGCGCTTTTCCAAGCGTACAGCTGGGGCACCATGGCTCGTACAGGCCCGCCGTGGTCGGGTGAAATCGGAGCGCCGTCGTGCGTGTCTGTGAGCAAAGCGTCGTCGGCGAGGAAGTCCTTTAGCGGCAGGTTGGTACTCCAACCGTTGTCGTAACCATGCAAAATCACGTACTTCGCCGCCGACTTAATTTTGGCCGGTTCGAGCAATTCGCGGTGCGATACACCTTCCCAAATGTTGCTCAGTCGAGACCAGCGTGTGACGCAGTGAAAGTCGGCAAACACTTTGGTTCGTGGTAGAGATTTAAATTCTTCCAGCGTCAGGGAGTAAGGGACTTCGACGAGGCCAAAGATTTCAAGTTTCCAGTTCTCGATTTCAATTTCCGGTGTGCCGAAGGCGTCTAGAACGGGCCATTTTCGCGTCCGCGATTGACCGGGCGGAACTCGCTCGTCACGGAGTGTGTCGGGGCTGACGATGGTTCCTTGCAGGGCGTCCTGAGGAGAAGCCGGATCTCCATCCTGGTATTTAATGTCGTTCATGAGTAATTGGGCGACTGAAGTGGATTGGGAGGATGAGAATTAAAACCGTTTTGAGAATCTTATCGAACTGACTGCGGGGGGCAACTGGCGGACATCGAATTCTTCGGGTATGATTTACACCTAATTCTTGGCGCATCCTCTAGTTTGGGTGCCGCCGCCCCGATACCACTTGCTTTTTGTAAGATAAATATGGCGCGCAAAGTAGTAAATCGTAAAGCTTTACGCGAAGAGGCGGAAGCTGCTGAAAAACAGGCACCCAAGAAGAAGGCGAAAACTAAACGAAAAAGCCGCGCAAAAGACGCTGCTGACATTCGCATGAAGCTTTATTGGGGTGTTTTCAATCAGTCCATGAAGCGAGTTGCCCTCTATGACTTCAGTCAAAAGAAAGAGGCTGACAAGAAGGCAGCTGATCTAGGTGCGAGTGGCAAATCTCCTCACTTCGTTCAGAAAGTGAAGGAAGTCGTCGAAGAATAAGAGGATTTCGTGGACTGCGAAATTCACTTTACGGTAGAAGTTCGTCCCTTCTGCTCTGTTTTCTGAACTTTTCAGTTTTATTTTCTCAGCTTTAAACAGCTAAATTGCGCCCACTCGCAAGACTGCCTCATCGACGCCGCTGCCTCAGTTCTCATCAACTAATTACGCTGGTAATGATTCAAAGATGGCCCAGTGTCCTTTAGAATGAGTGCAGTGGCCGAGACGTCCTTGTCGAGCTGTTCGTCCCTGAATATAGACGTTTTTGATGAGCCGATATTTGCGGGTTCACGTTTATATGTGAGTTAAGATGTTCAAACGAATCACATTCACGACCATTTTTACATTGTCCGCGTTGTTCATGACTTCGTTGTGTATGTCGGGGTGTGGTGGCGAGCAACCAAACGCTGGAAACCGCGGAACTCCATCGGAAAATGGCGGCTCGAATCCGTCGGGAGATGGAGATAGTGCAACTGGCGTATTCACGGTGGCCAGCAGTGACATCCCGAAATTCAGCCACTATCTCGGGACAGCATTGGACGGAGGTCGCGTTCGCGTCGCCGCTCCCGATCAGTGGAACATCTCGCCGCGCGGTAGCCAATACTTGGCAATGTTTAAGAAGAGCAAATCGCTTTCTTTTCCTCGAATTTTGGTTCGCGGTAAAGATAGTTCCGCATCCGAATTCGGCGTTGTGACAAAAGACAACGTCGATTCTTTTGCAACTCGCATGCAAAAAGAACTCGAAGGCGCCAAGTTAAAGTCGCCGGTGCGGCCCGCTGTAATTGGGGAGAGAGCAGGTGTAATCTTCACGAAACTGGCAAAGCACAAAGACTCGACTGTCGAATTGGTCGTTTTTGCCAGCGTTCACTCCGGTCGGCTGTACGAGGTGGAGCTGACGGCGAATAAAGGGATGACCAGCGCATCTCGGCCTTCATTTTACTCCGTAGTGGCAGCGTTGGACTTCGTATCCTCGGGCTCCCCCGCACCGCCCGCCGAACAAGTTGAACCAGCTGAGCCCATTGGGCCGGCAAATGCGGAGACTAGTTCAGGGAGTTAACTGCACAACTGGCATCGCTCAATTAGCTAACAACCAACGGTAAACACGAGAACACGACTATGTCTACCAGAGATCGAGGTCTATTGGCCTTCATGTTTTTCAATATTTCAATGGTCGTCTACCAGATGTTTCTCAATCCATACAGTTACGATTTGGGCTATCTTTTTCGGATCGTCGTTGCGGTCGTTGTTTCTTCCCTCTTGGCGGGGGCGGTCTTCTTTGTCACTGGTTTGATGGGCGAGTGACGCGGTTGTCATGATTCGTCACAAATCTGCGTTTCATGCGCTCTTGAAGACTCGATCGATCGAGTCATCTTTCGGTAAATTCGATTAATAGCAAATGTACGGATTGTTCCGATCTAGATGGTAATCCGTGCGGATTACGCAACATTCTATTAACGCACGTCTTCTTTTTGCTGCGCGATGATGAAAGGCAACCTACGGTACAGTAGCCGAATTGTCAGCCAGTTGTTTATTCGTAGGGTTACCGATGAAAACTATCGATTCTAAGAAAATCCCTTCACTGAAATCGTTTCTGTTGCGACGTGTCGCTTTCCAATGGTTCGCTTTTGTCGTGCTGATGAGTGTATTGGTTGTTGGTTTGCAGTCGGTTTTGGATCCTTTTCAAACTCAAGAGCAATGGGCCTTTAATGCTCGGCTCACGATCTCATCGATCGTAGCTGCTTCGGTCTGTCTGCTGCCGATATTGTTGCGAGACACTACGTCGATCGTCCGCCGGTTAGAGGAGGACGCAGTCTCAGCTGAACTGTCGAGTCTATCGACCAGTGTTGAGTCATTGAGCGCACCTGAGTCCATGGCGGGTCAAGTTTCGTAAGTGGAGCCGAGTCAGATGGTACGTCGATTATTACATCATAGAAAGTCAAATCGGAGCGGTTTAGCAATCGTGGAATTCGCGATTGCTCTCCCAGTCTTCGTACTAATCGTAATGGCGACGATCGAATCGTCGTCAATGATCTTCATGAAGCAATCGCTTGAGATCTCTGCGTACGAGGGCGTGCGGACGGCACTGGTTCGCGGATCTAACGAAAACAATGTTATAGGTTCATGCAATCAGATTTTGGAAGCGCGGAGTGTGACGGCTGCAGTCGTTACCGTGACGCCTTCCAATTTTTCTAGTTTGAACTACGGCGATTATATTCAAGTCTCGGTTGCGGCGCCTTGCAGCGAAAACAGCTTGTTGGGGCCATGGTTTTACGGTGGTCGGACGCTCGTCGCCACGGCGGAGATGATGAAGGAGTTTTAGTTGTACTGCTCCAGCTTTCCAGTGAGATGCTGAACCAAGTCAATATTGAATTAGACCGTAATGAAGGACGTCTGATGCAGTTTCTAAGCAGAAAGACTCGACGTAAATCGAAACGCCGTGGCTCGGTGTTAATGCTGATGCTGTTCATGTTGCCAGTGGTGATCACATTGGCAGCTTTCGCAATTAACTTTGCTTACATGGAGCTTTGTCGCACCGAGCTTTATGTTTCGGTAGATGCGGCAGCTCGAGCAGGTGGACGCGAGTTCGCGCTCACGGGCAACGCAGAGTCGGCGAAGACTGTCGCTCGCGATGCAGCTGGCCGCAATGAAGTCGCCGGTACGCCGCTTCAATTGGCCGACGACGATTTTGTGTTTGGCGAATCCACTCGGTCGGCGCTCGAGGTGCGTTACATGTTCGACCCTGCTGGAAGCAATCCCAACGCGCTCCAAGTCACTGGATACCGCACCGCGGGATCGATGGACGGCCCCATTTCATTGATGATGCCGGGCATACTTGGACGCAACAGTTTTCAAGCTCAGATTACAGCTCAATCGACGCAGATCGAAGTCGACGTAGCATTGGTTCTCGATCGATCTGGCTCGATGGCCTATGCGGCTAACGAGGCGGTTGCCTGGCCCATCCCACCTGGTTCGGCGCCGGCAGGTTGGATGTTCTGCGACGCGGTTCCTCCGAATTCGCGTTGGCACGACGCGGTTGGTGCGGTCCAGGTTTTTTTGACGGAACTATCAAATTCGCCCGCCAGCGAATTGGTGTCGCTGTCAACCTATAACGGATCGGCTGGGATCGATGAACAGCTGACATCGAACTATCCAGCCATTGAAGCTGAGATGGATGTCTATACCAATAATTTCTGCTCCGGTTCAACCAACATCGGCGGCGGAATCATGTCCGGTATCAATTCGTTTGCCAATTCGAATTCTCGCCCCTGGGCCTCCAAGGTAATCGTGGTACTGACGGACGGAATTCACAATGCCGGTACAAATCCAGTCATAGCCGCACAAGCCGCCGCGTCGCAAGGAATCATTATCTTTACCGTTACGTTCTCCGATGGTGCCGGGCAAGCGTTGATGCAGCAAGTCGCCGAGGAAGCGTACGGCGAACACTTTCACGCGACCACAGGTGGCGACTTAATGCTCGTTTTCCAAGAGATCGCCCGACGAATCCCCACGTTACTTACTCAATAGTTGAAAGCAATGGCGGACGACATGTCTATCAAAAGCAGTCGTGAATCGACGAATAGAAGCTCTCGGCGAGTTGCCGCCGCGGCCGTTGAGTTTGCGATTATCATTCCCTTCGTCATCTTGTTCTTCATGGTTTCCATCGAGTTCACGCGGATAAGTCTCGTGCGCCATGTGGTCGACAACGCTTCGTACGAAGCCGCCCGGAATATTATTGTCCCTGGCGCCAGTGTTGCCGAAGCCGAAGCGCGGGCACAAGAAGTACTAGGCCTCTTGGGCGTCACGGGCGCTGAGCTTGTGATAGACCCTTCGCCAGTGACGGAGAATACGCCGGCAGTGACAGTAACCGTCACGGTTCCGTTGGCGGATAACCAATGGATCTTTCCGATTTTCACAACGGGCGAAGTGGTTTCTTCGACGACTTTGCTTACCGAGCGTACTCCGCTAATCCAAATCACCGGCGTTCCCACTGGTCCTCCACCACCGCCACCGCCAAGTCCACCAGCACCAGCACCCGCTCCAGCTCCAGCTCCAGCACCAGCACCAGCACCCGCTCCAGCACCGGCTCCAGCACCGGCTCCAGCACCAGCTCCAGCTCCAGCTCCGGCTCCAGCTCCAGCTCCAGCTCCAGCTCCAGCTCCAGCTCCAGCACCGGCACCGGCACCCGCACCGGCTCCAGCACCGGCACCGGCACCGGCACCGGCTCCAGCACCCGCACCGGCTCCAGCACCGGCTCCGGCACCCGCACCCGCACCCGCACCCGCACCACCACCGCCGCCAGGTCTGTAGTAGATAGCGGCAACGAAGTAAAGGAAAATTCCATGGCGAGTAGATACGCGAGAATCCGTCGCATTGCGATATCGCTGTTCATTGTCGTCAACTTGTGCACGGTGTTATTTGTTAACAAGCCGGCGAGTTGGGGAGACGGGTTTACTGCGCGAGCCTCACAATTTCTGAATAGTACGAGTGTGCATCGTTTGCAGATGGGCAGCTATTACATTCGGCACTACGCGTACATCGTTGGCGCCGATAACCGTTGGCAGATGTTTGGTGGCCAGAGTCGTTTTAATTGGCGTTACAACATCAGCGCTACGTATTCGGATGGGACCGCGGTCAGGTCTGTCGATTTGCCCTTGCCGCGGCAGAGCCCTCGGACGGTTGCGCAATTGATGTTCTTTGATTTTCGAGAAGCGAAGTTTCATCTCAACATCTACGGCGACAAGATTGCCCGCGAATCTTATGCTCGCTATCTTGGTCGACAGTATCCAACCGCCGGCGGCCTGCCGATTCAGTCGATCACTTACCACATGTATCACCAAATGATTTTGACGCCAGAACAAGCTTTGGAACAAAAGAAACTCGTCGACCCCCGCCGCTACTGTAACGTCATCGATACGTTTGACGTCCATGGATTGGATGCGACTGAGGCAGAAGCTGTAGCGATTCCGTCATCTGCTCTAGCGGGGAACAGTCAGCGTCAGTGAGACTTAGTGAAGTCAGAGCTGCCAGTGATCAAGCAAGTAATTAGTGAAGTAAGAGAATGACGGCCATGAAGAAAATAACTGACATCTGGAATCGGTTTTGGTTTAGCAAATGCGATCCGCTTCCCGCTGCCCTTTGCCGAATACTTACTGGATTGTTATTGTTGGCGATGTTATTGGCGGTGTCGCCGAGTTGGGAGCGTTATTACGCCGCCGATGGCGTCATGTCCTTGAACGCCGCAGACCTCAACGAGCATCGTATTGTCGATACTTGGACATTCTTCTCGTGGACCGAGGGCTTGTTACCGATCCGAGTCTATTGGGTGATCGGCATGTTTGCGACTCTTGCCTTCCTTGTTGGATTTTTCACTCGCACATCGACTGTCGTGTTGTACGTATTGCTCTCGTCGATGATCCATCGCAGTCCTTACGTTGTTAACGGTGAAGACCTCGTGTTGCGGATGGTTTTGCTGTACGGAATTTTCGCGCCGTTGGGCGGCGCGTGGTCGGTTGATGCTTGGCTGCGAAACCGAAAGGTAGTAGGAGTTTCCCATTTTCAGCCGCAGGTGTGGGCGATTCGAATGTTGCAGATCAACTTCGCTTTGATATACATCATCAGTTTGCCGTACAAAATTGGCCAAGACGCCGATTGGTTGACAGGCGATGCCTTCCACTGGACGGTCGCCAGCGACATGTGGTGGATTCCGGGATTCTTGCCCGAGATTTCGTATGCCTTCGGCGGCGCCATTCGCAAGGCACTGACTTGGGGAACTTTGGTGGTCGAAGGCTTGTTCCCGATTCTCGTCTGTATACCCCGTACTCGACTATGGGCGATCGCTTCGGTGACGATGCTACATATCGGGATCGCCGTCCTCGTCCCCAATGTGACATTTTTCTCTTTGTCGATGTTGTGCGGTTTTTGCACGTTCCTGCCGCCAGCTGCGATTCGCGCTGCGACTGCATACGTTGGACGATTGTTTGGCCAATTGCTGCCGAGATCCAGTTCGCTACGACCTGCTCGAGCCGAGTAGCTCTCCGGATTTGCGCGCACAGAATTTGCACACAGACGGAAATCGCACACACAGAAATCGCGGAAAGATCTACCGATGTCGACGTCTAGCACATGGTCCGAACCCGAGTCCGAACGTCCGAATCCATTGACTGCTTTGTGGCGCGGATCGTCTGCGCCTTCGATGTTCGAGTGGTTCTTCGTCATCTCCGGTGGTCTCGTTATCGCCTTGCCATTTGTGTTTTGGATGGGAGAGCAGGCATTGGGGCGAGCGGACGTTATTCGTTGGTACTTCTGGATGAACGCGCTGATCAGCTCGCCGCACGTCTACGGAACTTACGTTCGCTTTCAACGCAAGGTCAACGAGCGAAAAGTCAGCTGGTGGTGCGGATTCCCGATGTACTTCGCGATTGTGGCGGCGCTATCCGCGGTCAGTATGAGTGGTTACTTTATCGAAGTCGTAACGGCAATCAACGTCTGGCAATCGTATCACTACCTTCGACAAATCTATGGCGTTGGATGTCTCTATGGGCGTCAGAAGGAATGTGACGAGAAGTCTCGCAAACTTCGTTTCTGGGGTTACCACTTAGTCTTTCCGGCGCTGATACTTGGTCGATGGGACACGATTTACCAGGTGTGGGGCGGGCAGACGTACACGTTTATTCCAGTTGACTTCAGCGCCAACTTGATGCGATTCATGTGGATTATTGCCGCCATCGGCTTCTACCTCGCGATGATCAACGAATTGCGATTGATGATCAAGAACAAACGCGACTATCGTCTGCTGGGCATGATCAACTACATCGTGTCTTTGGCGATACACACATTTGGGTTCGTCTTGGTGGCTTACTATCAACGCGGTTTCTTCGCCGTAACAATTTTCCACGCGGTACAGTATCTTGCGCTGGTGTGGATCACGGAGCGACGGAAAGCCGAGTCGGACGGGAAAAAATGGGTTCTAAAGACGCCCAATATTGTTGGCTTCGGGATGTTCTGGCTGTTCCTGTTCGTCTTGGGGTATGGCTTTGATCACAACGTGACTACCATTCTTTCCTCTTATTGGGCGCAAGCCACTACCATTCTGCTAATCGCCGTCAGCGCTCACCACTACACCA
>JBLHLE010000232.1:0-8358 GCA_047620805.1 Pirellulaceae bacterium | reverse complement strand
GGCAACACGAGCCGTCGCAAAGAAAGCTCAACCGATCGGTAGATTGGCAAGCTTCGAAGAGAAATCTAGTGCCGACGACAAGCAGATCTTCAACGCCATTCGCAATCGATTGGCTCAAATGAAGGCCAGCGGACAGCTCGCTGACTTTGGTGTCAGCGTCATATCCAACGGAGGTATCGTCTGGGTTCGCGGAAATGTTATCAAACAAGAACACCGCGACTTGATCCTGGATATCGCCAGTCGAACTCCAGGTGTGGTCAAAGTCGTTAACGAAATCAGCATTGGCAAGAAGGAAGACAAAGTTGCCGAGAATCGCCTGCCGAATCTCAGCGAACTGGCCTCTCAACCTCGCATCCGCCCTGTTGAATCTTCGCTATCGGAAGCTTTGGCTCGCACCCAGTCGCCCTTGAATGCGACTGCTCCACTGAAGAAAGCTCAAGTTACCCGAGCAAAAACCGACGACCAAGCCATTGTCGACGGAATTGCTGGCAAGCTTGGAGAAGCTCAGCAAATCGGTCGTATGCAAGGTTTTAGCATCGATCTGCATTGTGACGAAGGCGTTGTGTGGCTTCGCGGTCGAGTTTCAGATCCAGCTCAACATCAGCTGGCACTGGAAATCGCTAGCATGCACCCTGGCGTACGCCAGGTCATGGACGACCTCGCCGTTATCGGTCTGAATCAACCCGTTCAAGCGGCTAACATTCGACCAGTAGCAGCTCATCAGCCATACCAGATGGCACCAATGCAACAGCCCTACGCTCGACCTTTGGCTACGCCATCCCTGGTCAACCCGCGGTATGCTGATCAAACACCAAAACCGCTGAATGCTGTTCAGAAAGTCGGCTATGCTGGCATGGCTGTCTTGGCCGCTCCACTGGCCGTCGGTCAAGCATTTGCACAAGGAGCACCCGCTCACATGCCATCGCGTGGAGCAGGTGTTGCACCAGCACGTTACGATCATCCGAACATGCCTGGTTACGCTTGGCCAAGTTACGCGTCGCACCCAAACTATGCGGCGGTGACTTACCCCAAACAGCACTCGCCATCCGCATGGCCCTACATCGGTCCATTTTACCCCTACCCCCAAGTTCCACTTGGCTGGCGTAAAGTGACCCTTGAATGGGATGATGGCTGGTGGCAACTGGACTTCAACGAGAAGTAACCACTTCTCGGACGAAACGTCCTCGACGAATCCTCCAACGACGTCTACCTCCGTTGTGCTTCGACACAACGGAGGTTTTTTCGTGGAGTGTTAGACAACTTTGAACGGCTTGTACTGATCCCCAAACGGCACGATCGCAGCGCTACCGAGCTCTCTGCGCGAAGCGCAGTGGAACAAACAGCGTTCGACCTTCGGCTGCCAGAGCTTGGCCAGAGCTTGATAGGCAGTAATCTGCGGCCAACCAATACTCTCGCTAGCAGCCGATTTTTCAAAATAACAGGAATAACCGTAAAAACCCGCAAGTTTCACCCAGGTTAACACGATACCTACTCCCAGATAGAGAACTACTAACACTTCCGCATGAAGTCCGAGGAAGCCATAATGTCGAAAACGGGACTAAGCACAGCCATCTGCCTAATGTTGGCGTGCATGACACTTACCAACGCTGGATGCGCAGGTATTTCACTGGGAGGAAATCTGGGTGCCATGGGCATCCCGATTCCGGTGAGTCCGTACTTCCAAAAACGGTTGGAAGACCGAGCTTGGGAGCAAGAGCGATACAGCCGAGTTCCGATTCTGCCGCCGTTGACTGCTGGGGGTCCAGCGCGAGCATGGGATGAACCGAGTGATGACGAAGTCATGCGTGCACTCGAAAAAGCTCGTCGCATCCAGGGTGGTTTGCCACTGTTGCACGAGACTCAACGCAACGACGTTCGCATCATCACAGAAAAGATCGCCGATTACGTCGATCCACCGCGAGTCGTTCCGCTGATCGGACCCGTTCAACTACACCACGCTCACTACAAGTGTACGGTCTACTTCTCGGAAACCATAAACGTCGGTTGGCCCATTCCACACCGCATCCAAGACGACGAAGTTATCGAAGTCATCTACATCGACCACAACCACTTCCACATGGTTGGCAAAGTCGACGGTGGCAGCGGAAACTACTAACTTCGCATGAGAGACGACACTGCGAGGATCACCAAGCCGTTCCAAATTGGAGCGGCTTGTTTTGTTGGTACAGTAGTGTTTTCCTACTGCGAGGCAGTCGAGAATCACGCGTCTTGCCAACAAAGAGAGCTTCTATTCGCCAAAGAGAGCTTCTATCCGCCGAAGAGAGCTTCTATTCGCCAAAGAGAGAAGAGATTACCGCAGCGAGCATGGCTCCAACCAGCATAGAGATCGGAACGGCGATGGCGAGCGTCACGGTGACTACAGACAGCACGGACCATTGAGTTACAGTGGCCACTTCCGCCTTGGGCTGACCATCGTCGGAGAGATTCAGTGGCGGAGCTTTTTGTCGGCGAGACACGAGTCGCCGCGTGTCCTCTTGGCCCGCGGCCACCGGTTCGGTCCCCTGTGACATCTGACTGCCGCTTTCACCGGATTGCGGGACGCCGTCATCGGGGATGTTACCGACATCGGTGTCCTGTTGGTCGTCATCGGCACCGGGTAGTGGTGGTGGAGTCCACGGCGACTTCGTCATCCTTTGTGAGGACAGAAGACTTATGTCTGTCGCCCAAGACTCGAGTCGTTCTGCGACATCCGCGGCTGTTTGAACTCGTGATTCAGGATCCTTTTCCATCAAATCGGCGATAATTTCGACGAATTCCTCGTTGATTTCCGGGTTGAATCGTCGCGGATGCCAGGGTGTTTCCTCGCAATGGCGTCGAGCTTTCTCGGCTGCCGTACCGCCAGGGAAGGGAACTTTACCCGTTACGGCGTAGTACAAAGTGCAACCGAGCGAGTAGACGTCGCTGGCGGGGGTAATTTCGTGCGGCGTTTTGATTTGCTCAGGTGAAAGATAATCCGGAGTGCCGGCGATCTTGCCAGCCCGAGGATCGTTTTCAGCATCGTTAACGAATCCGGCCAACCCGAGGTCGGAGACTTTGGCGATTCCCTCGGGCGTCACGAGAATGTTGCCAGGCTTAACATCCCGATGAATGAGTCCTCGCCGATGTGCGTAGTCCAAGCCATGGCAAGCTTGTAACACGACGCTCGCCGCTTGCTGTACTGTCAAAGGTCCCTGTGCGCGAACCAGACGTCGCAAATCTTGACCTGCCACATATTCGGTGACCAAGAAGTGCACATTACCGTCTTGTCCGGCATCGTAGGCACGGACGAGGTTGGGATGGTCCAAACCAGCTTGGGTGCGAATCTCGTGTCGAAAATTTCCAATCGATTCGGGAGTGGACTTTGTCAGCGGCAGGACTTTTATGGCACAGTCCCGTCCCATCATGTTGTGAACGGCCTTGAAGACGTGGCCCATGCCACCCTGGCCGATCCAATCGGTGATGGTGTAAGGGCCGAGATTCAACTTGGTTCGACCGGAATTCAATTGGTCAGTCTGATACTGAGTGAGGATTTCCATCTCCATCAGCATCGCTGCGAGCATATCGTCAGTGACCTCGACGATCGGAGTCGGAGGGCCACCCGGCGTCGTCAGGACGCGGTGCTCGGCTTCGTCGATCTGATGTTGCGTAGCAAGTTCACTGAGCAACAATGAATCGCGAAATCGCGAACGAGTCGATTTGTTTTGATCTGGAGGCATTTGCCGAAAGCTGGCTGGAGAATGTTGAAACTGGTTCCTCACCGATAAGAAGTTCCCCTCTGTTCGCACTACTATACACAAATTCGTCACATTTGAACATTTCCTGAGTGCGATAAATCCTTACCATTCCGCTAGTTTCCGTCCCAATCCCCATAGTTTTTCCAATAATACGGCAAGGAGGCCGTAACGGCGACCGGATCGTTCTTGATGGGGTGCTTGAAATTCAGGTAGCGGGAATGCAGTCCTATCCCCACTGGAAAGGAGAGGCGGCCGGAATACTTTCGATCGCCCAGGATCGCCAAACCGCGCGACGAGAATTGAACTCGAATCTGGTGCTTACGTCCCGTCTCAAGCTCCACACGGACCAAGCATCCTTGCTCCACACGCTCGAGAACCTGATATCGCAATCGCGCCTGCTTCGCGTCGCGATCCTTGGCCGAACATATCTCCATCCGGCGTAGACTGTCGTTCTTGTGCACCCAGTCTTCCCACGCGTCCGCGGCGGGCGAAGGCTCGCCTTCGGTAAGTGCCCAATAGACTTTTTCCACATCGTTGCGGCGAAACTGATCGGACAACCGACTCGCAGCCTTCGAAGTTCTGGCCAAAACAATTGCCCCAGTAACGAAGGCGTCCAGTCGACTCACGACGCCTAAATAGACGTTTCCGGGCTTGGAATACTTCTCCTTCAAGTATTGCTTTGCTTGCTCCAGAAGTGTCGGCTCACCAGCCTCGGCCCCCATCGTAGCCAAGGGCGCTGGTTTATTAACCACCAATAAATGGTTGTCTTCATAGAGCACCAGCTTCGCGAATCGGTCCGGCATACAAGTTTCAAATTCCAAAGGCGTGAACGCAGTCAATTGACGACGTTTACTGCTCGTCAAAAAACGGACAGCGGATGCAACTCGGCACGAAAATTCCCTCTTCACGCCCGTTGGCCCAAGTCAACTGGTCGATTATCGTGGATCTGCCGCAAAGTACTAGGGGAACCTAAAAGAGGACCCACACGAGCGTCGAGCGAAAACCTATCCAGTTTTCCGCACTAAATTGAAAAACTACTGAGCCCCCCGAAAAACATGTCGTTGCCACCGTTAATTCTCGCCAGCCAATCGCCCCGACGCCGCCAATTGTTGGAAGAGTGGGGCTACCAGTTCGTAGTGCAGCCGCCGGACGACGCGGCGGAAACGGGTTGTTGCAGTGGCGAGTCAGCCGCGGAACTCGTCGCTCGTCTCGCACTCCAAAAAGCCAAAAACATCGCTTTGAAGACCGAACGTGGATTGGTGCTGGGATGTGACACTGTCGCCGATTGCGGAGGCGAGATTCTCGGCAAGCCCGTCGATTGCGAACATGCTGGTCGAATGTTGCGGCTGATGAGAAATCAGGTTCATCGAGTGTTAAGTGGAGTTTGCCTGTGGCAGCGACCAAGCAATGAAAAGATTGTGCAAGTCGATGTCACCGAACTGCGGATGGACGACCTCTCCGACCAGCAAATCGAAGACTACCTGCAAACCGACGCCTGGATCGGAAAAGCGGGCGCCTTTGGCTATCAAGACGGTTTGGATTGGGTACATATCGTTCGCGGCAGTGAATCAAATGTAGTCGGGCTCCCCATGGAGCGCTTGGCAGATATGCTAGAGAAGATCGTCAGCAAAGAGTAACGTCAGTCTATTCCGCCAATTGGAATTCCCGCAAATCCAAAGTATTACCGGGTTTCCGGGAATTCGTTTGCGGTACTGCTAACGGATAACGGAGCTATTGGCATCGGTCCCAAACATGTCGCTTCCGGCGGCATGTGGGAACGAAAGGCCAATTGCTCCAATTATGAGGTTGAAGTGAACTAACCGAATTCTCGGAAACCCAAAGTATTACTGCCAATTATGAGGTTGAAGTGAACCAACCGAATTATTCATGAGTAGACCTTAGCTCATTGCAAGTCGTTTGTGGACATGAGTTTGTCGCCAACTTTCCCAAAACACGGCGCAATAGTAACCCGACGCGTAAGCGAGGAAACTCGCCGGATTTCCTCGCTTACGCGTCGGGTTACGAATAATCCGGGCTAACCGAATTCCCGCAAATCCAAAGTATTACTGCCAATTAAGACGCTGAAGTGAACTAACCGAATTCCCGCAAACCCAAAGTATTACCGTGAAATTTGCGATCATCGGAATTGACGACAAGGTGCTGCAACTTTGCCGTGAAGTCGACCAAAATGAACAGCATAGTGTCTCTATTGGCTGCGCCGAGGAACATTCGCGAAGCAGACTCGGTACAGTTGCCGATGGCGTCATGTGGTTCGACCACTGGGAGGAACTGCTGCACAATCCGCAGTGCGATGTCGTTGTCTTTGCCAGCGAGTTTTCAGAACTTCGATACGAGCAATTAAGAAGGTTCGTGCAAGAAGAAGTCCCCATCGTTTTAGCGCACCCGGCATGCCCGTCGCTAATAGGCTTCGAGCTGGACATGATCCGACAGGACTCGCGCAACCTAATCCGCCCTTACGGCATCGCTACTCATCCGGTCGTCGACGATTTGCGTAGTCTGATTGACGAAGGAGAAATCGGAGCACTTCAACAGATTGCTCTTGAACGCTCCCAACATGCGACTGACAAATCCGCCGCCACCGAATCGTTCATGGCGGACGTCGAATGGATTCGAGTGTTGCTGGGAGACATCAAGAAAGTAAGTGCCATCGGACCAAAGCACGATCAGCCGGAATGGGCAAATTTAAGCGTTCAAATGGAGACAATCTCGGAAATCGTCACGCGTTGGACCCTGACGCCACCGACCAAAGAAACTGGACTCCGCCTGCAACTGCTGGGCTCTGCAGGATCCGCGACGCTGCATGTCCCTGCCGACGGGGAGTGGTCGCTGGAAACGCCATCCATGCAAAAGACTTATTCTGCAGGAGATGGAGCCCACCAAGCGATTCTGACTATCGAAGCCGCGCTCGACAAGCCCGATAACTCCGCTGAATGGGTCGCTGCCTGCCGGGACGCCGAGTGCGGAGAAGCTATCGGTCACAGCCTCCGCCGCGCTCGAACCATAGAACTTTACCAAGAGGACCACACCGAGGACGGGGCATTTAAAGGGGTCATGGCCATGGGCGGATGCGGACTCATCCTCTTCGGTCTCTTTGTACTGAGCATCGCGGTGCTTGTCGAAGCGTTCCAGCTACCACTGCGAGAAAACATTGTTTGGCGGCAATGGCCCAAACTTCTCTTCGGCGTGCTACTACTCTTCGTCGCAATGCAGCTGCTGCACCTCATCGTCCCCAACTCCAACTCTAACTCCACAACACTAAAAGACTTTTAGAACAGATAACATTATCCATCCTGCGGCGGCGGCGTTGTGGACAACAGGCTTTTGGTTGCTCGGAACCTATTTAATTTGCAGGTGTGCTTTTATTACTCACGTGCTGTATTGCTCACGTGCTATTATTACTCACGTGCTGTATTGCTCACGTTCTGTATTGCTCACGTTCTGTATTACTCACGTTCTGTATTACTCACGTTCTGTATTGCTCAGACGATAAAGGCCAACTGGAGCAACCGGTGGTTCATCCTTTTCGACTGCCCGCGGGATGATATTCGGGTATTGAGGGAGCTCCGGTTCGAAGACGGGCCGAGTTGGCAGCGGGTGAAAACGGGGCCAGGGAGGCTCGATTCCAGTGTCGTTGTAGTTACCCCCAGCGACTTGGCATTTTCGGCAATTGCGTCCTCGTAAACGCGTACCACATCGGCCACAAGTTTCCGACTCAGCCAAAGTACCGCCGGCCATTGGCTCGCCATGCATCTCTTCGGTTGGGCGATCCCATTCCACGACATCGCCGTTGGAATGTTCGCGCCAAGGCCCGCGACATCCGGCGAAAACTAACACTGCCACCAACAGGCAGGAATGGCGAAACAGCATCGTAAACACCTCAAAAACAGTTTGAGCAATCTGCTCGTGGTAGCGTTCGTGGAGAAGAGCAGTCTTGAGACTCCCTTAATATCGACCGGCAAAGTCGGAGAACTTTATTCAATCGGCAAACTCCCCCTTTACTGCGCAGCTGCCGCTGACTGCGTATCCCAATGGAGATGTGTCGTTTTCCGGGCCGCTAGTCCCGGAAATACCTCCCCGCCCTTACGTTTCGCCCAAACCCCTGTCGCGGCAAGTTGTTAACTTGGGTCGACTCTGCGGGCAAACTACACCGTCTTTAAGCAGCGGGAAAACTGCGACCGATCTAGGAACAAGCGTTTGCGCTGAACGCGCATCGCTGACGATCCGCACAAATCACGTCGCCACGGCGACTTTTACCTATTTCACGATGAGTTATCTATGGTGAAACACCCCACACGTTCCGCCTGCGGACGTTTCCTCGCTCTAGTCCTTGTCACGCTTTCGGTATCTAGCGTGACCGGTTCGGAACTGCGTAGAACGGCCATCGTTCGCGCTGTCGAGGTCTGCCGTCCGTGCATCGTCAACATCCAGGGTCGCAAGACCGTTCGATCGGAGCAAGGCTCCACGAACGACCCGTTTCGACAGGTCAACGGAATGGGGACGGGCGTAATCATCGACGAACGCGGTTACGTCGTAACCAACTACCATGTGGTCGAGGGCGTGACTCACATCCAAGTGACAACGGATCAAGGCCAGACAATGATTG
>JBLHLE010000231.1:0-8363 GCA_047620805.1 Pirellulaceae bacterium | reverse complement strand
AAGCCATCCAAGCTGATGTACTCGGCAATTTGCTTGGTTGAAGATACAATGTCGTTCTCTGTAAGATTGTCGCCGAGGTGATTGAGGTACGTGTAATGGAATGGCGATTGCCCCTGCTTCGCAGGCGAAACATTGCATGACGGCTCGCCAGGGTACTGCGTGTCGACTCGGCAAAAATGTTGAAGTTCGTTGAGAAACGCGAACGTGTTGACCTTTGCCAGTTCGTTAACATTAGTATTTCGGGCCGTGGAATGCGTGAGCAGCGCAGTGATTGTCGCGTTCTGAACGCCCAGCCGAGCGAGGATTTCCTGAACGGCGTAACCTAAGTCGATCGCCATACCACTGGCGGTTCCGCCAGCCGTCGACCCAACGATGAAAACGCGGACTTGCTTGCCGTCAAAACTCATATTCGTCCGCGCGGAGGTCGCCTCGACGGACTCCGGGGCAATCGCAGTTTTCAGGCACTGCTTTATTCGTTGGAATGTCTGAGAGCTGCAGTCGACCAATGCCAGGCGACCCAGTGGCCTCAATCCCTCGGTCATTAGCGACTTTGGAACATTGTAGATCCAGCGACGGTTGATCCACCGCAGTAGATCCTTTGAATTATCGCGATAATCCTGAGGTTTCCGAAGTGGCAAGTGGACAATTTCGCGATTGGTCAAGGAATTTCGACTGGTGCCATGCGACGCGTAATGCAACGTACCGGGATCAGTATCGATCAATATCGTTTGAATTGAAGGCAATTGTTGAGCATCGCCGAAACGGTCGGTAAAGCTGGTCCGTAGATGCCGAAGTACCATTGCTGCCGTTTCGCCAATTCCCAAAATCAAAGTCGGGCAAGCGGTGTGCGTCGTCCCTTCGAGATCAACCGGCGGCAGTTCTGTTACTGTTGGTTCAGGCACGTCCTGGAGTGCCATAAACTCTTGTTCGCGAGCAGCTTGCTTTGGAAGGCCCGTCGTATCGATCACGGCGGTCTTATGAGACGTCCGACCAGACACTGCTGTGGCCTTCGACTTCATCCAGTTATTGTTACAGTTGTCTTCCGATTCTTCTTGAGTATCATCAGCACGACGACGGCTCGAATTGATCAAAGCGTCGATCATTTCGGTGCACGAGGGAAAGCGGTCGTCGGGATTCTTCGCTAGTGCTCGACCGATAATCTGGCGGTCTCCGTCAGCTAGCCGCTGTAGGTTGGGTTCTTCGTTCAAGTGCTGGTTCGTTAATTGCGCGGCATTAACGCCGTCGAAAGGCAGGTGTCCCGTAAGCAACTCAGTGAATAAGACCGCCAAACTATACTGATCGCTAAAGCCCGTGGGCTGCCCTTGGAAAACTTCGGGAGGAGCGTATTGCGGAGTAAGGCCTCCTAGCAGCGACATCTGTTGCGACTGAAACCCCTGAACCAAACCGAAGTCCGCAACTTTAATGTGCCCAGCCAACAACAGTAGATTTTCGGGTTTCACATCGAGGTGCTGCAAACCATGCCGTTCGCGCATATAGTCGAGAGCATCGGCGGCGTCGTGAAGATAACTCAACAACTCGGCGCGCGGAATCCCATGTAGACCTTCGTCGACGCACTCCTCGAATCGCGCATGGATACTGGCGTCCGCCAATTCCATTACGATCAACAATTGATTATCGACGATTTCGAACCGCTCAAGCGACAGCAGAAACGGGTGCCGCACTTGCTTGACGCGTTCCAACGCTTTTAGCTCACTGGTCGCGCGAGTCTCATCGACGCGTCCATAGACAAACTTGATCGCCTTAGTAAGTCCTCCGGGAGCGTCGACTTGCCAGACTTCGCCATAGCCACCCGCACCAATGCGCGAGACGAGCACGTAGCCAGGAATCGGCTCGTTCGAGTTTAACAGTTTCGCAGTCACAACTGCACCTTTAATTGAATGGGTTCACTAGTGGATCGTGGGCTCAATCTACTTCGGACATCATCGTAAAGTAGCTGGCCACAACTCGATCAAAGTATTCGTTTCGCATTTCCATCGGCAGGTCGTTGTAAACACAATAGTTTCGAATCTGTGTTAGCAAATCGCGCGGATGGCAGCGGCGTAGCTTGCGTTTGTTGGGCCGATAATGTTTATCGATGAGAGTCTGAATAACGTCCTTTTTATAGGTGCAGTTCATCGACTTACTAACGAACTGGCAAAGTGAATGAAATTCACTTTCACTGGGATCTCCGACTTCAAGTTTGTACGGAATTCGGCGCAAGAATGCGTCGTCAGCCAATTGATTCGGCTCCAGGTTGGTCGAGAAAATGATCAGCTGGTCGAAGGGAACCTGAATCTTTTTGCCGGTCGCGATCGTCAAGTAGTCGATGCGGTTTTCGAGCGGAATGATCCAACGGTTCAGCAACTCCGTCGGCTCGATCCTTTGACGTCCAAAGTCGTCGATGAGCAGGCAACCACAGTTGCTTTTCATCTGCAGCGACGCTTCGCTGACGTTGGTCACGGGGTCGTGACAAATCTCCAAATTGTCCATTGTCAGTTCACCGCCCACCACAACCGTAGGACGGCGAATTTTCACCCACCGACGATCGAAGTCAGAGGATTTCACCAGGCTGCTTTGATCCTCTTGGACGACCTCGTGATAGGCGCTATCGAAGAAATTGATAAAGGTACCGTCGACGATAATCGTGCGAGGAATCCAGACGTCCTGTCCAAAACAAGCCGTGATTCGTTTGGCTAACGTCGTTTTGCCGTTCCCAGGAGCTCCATATAAGAACAAGCCCGCTCCCGAATTTATCGCTGGTCCGAGCACGTCGAACATGTCCCGTTCCACCGATATACCGCTGAATGCCTTTTCCAAGTTCGCTCGCTTCGTCGGCTCCGCGCGAATTGTCTGGGCCTCGACCGACACGATATAATCTTCGATCGGAACCGGTATCGTGCCGGTGTAAGCGCACGCTTGCAGAGCGGCGCGGCCGCGCTTCTGGCCATCTTCAGTCAACGTGTACTCGTAGTCGTTCAGTGGTGCATGGCCTTTGTGAACTACCAGCTGGCGGTTGCGAAGAGAATTCAAGACCCGCTCCACCATGCCAAACGACAACGCCAGTCGACTCGCCATGTCGCGACCGGGACAAGAACCTAGCTGGACTAGAATCTTCAACATCAAGGTTTCGATCAGCGCAGGGGTTACGCCAATTTCGTCGAAACTCATAGGCTCCTTGGGACGAAACGCATCGTCCGAAAGGATCGAATCCAATAGACCGAGCCCCTGAATTGGTGCCTCAGCAAGTGCCATTTTCAGTCCCCCCAAATTCTCAAATTGCCGCACGGCCGCCGAGCCGAACTCGCGGATTGACGTGTTTTCAAGAACCTCAATGCGGTACTTGCGCAGTCGAGGCCTTGAGAAATGTAGGTCATCAATTCGCGGTAGCCGCCAAGCCGATATTGCGATAGGGCTTAGAATCTCGCCCGCCGACCTCGTGACGCGATTGGATTGGAACGAAGCGGGGGGTTATGTCGCCAAACGTGCCCTGACATTACACTGGTTTGTCCCGACTCCCGCTCTTTACCGCTGATATTTCATGTGACGAAATCCGACCAGAGGCGTCCCGCTCAAACCAATTATTTGGATTAAACCGTTAGCCATGTTCGATTCGTTTGCCACCATCGTCGAAATGTTGATTGCCAACGCGGCAGCCAACCCAGATCGAGATGCGATTTGGGTCAATCGCGGAAATGGATTCCAAGCTGGAACTTGGCAACAGTTGCTGAGCGGAGTGAGATATGTCGCGAAGAGGCTGCTGGAAAGCGGAGTGACCGCGGGTGATCGAGTAGCTCAGATCTCCGAAAATCGCCTGGAATGGATCGTCTGCGACTTGGCAATCCAATCGCTTGGAGCCATCCACGTCCCCATCCATTCCACGCTTACCAGTCAACAAATCTTGCCACAACTCGAACATTGCGATCCCAAGGTGCTACTGGTTTCAGACGAAGAGCAATACCAAAAACTCTCTGACTGCGGCGAATTCCTCAAACAGCTCGATGGCTTCTTCTGCTTCACAAACGGAATGACCACCGCCCAGCATCTCGACATCCACTTCGACCACGATAAGATTATCGCAGATGATTTTCGGGCAGCGTGCTGCGCCGCCAATAGCGATGACATCGCGACAATTCTTTATACGTCGGGTACCACCGGGACTCCTAAAGGAGTCGCGCTGAGTCACCGCAATCTTGTGTTCAATACCCTCGCGACACTCGAGGCCTTTGGCGAACGGTCGACTGATGTGCGGTTAAACTTTTTGCCGCTCAGCCATGTTTTCGCGAGAACCTGCGACGCTTACACGTGGCTCGCTTGCGGCTCTCAGTTTGCGATGTCTCAATCTCGAGAGACGATTTTTGACGACTGCAAGGAGATTCAGCCGACACTGCTAAACGGTGTTCCCTACTTTTACGACAAAGTCGTCCGCGTCCTACAGCAATACGGTTTGCAGGATCAACCGCAGGCTTTGCAGCAAATGCTGGGCGGCAGAATTCGCATGTGCTGCTCGGGCGGAGCGGCGTTGTCAGACAACACCTTTCAATTCTTCCACGATCGAAATCTGCCATTGCTGCAAGGATACGGACTGAGCGAAACTTCGCCCGTGATATCTTTGTCCAATGAGCGATTCTGCCGCGTCGGGTATGCGGGAAAACCGATTCCCGGCATCGAAGTAAGACTCAATGACGACTGCGAAATCGTGACTCGCGGCCCACACGTCATGCTGGGCTATTACAAAGACCCACAAACTACTGCAGAAGTCATCCGCGACGGCTGGCTTCAAACTGGCGATTTCGGCGAACTGAGCGACGACGGTTTCTTGAAAATCACCGGCCGCAAAAAGGAACTATTGGTGACTGCCGCCGGCAAGAACGTGCCGCCGGTCGCTTTGGAGACGCTGTTAACCGACGACCCTCTAATCATCCAAGCGATGGTTGTCGGCGATGGAAAAAACTACCTCACGGCATTGATCGTTCCCGATCCAGACGAACTTCGCAGCCAGATCAAGTCGCGTCGAATCCTGGTTTTTTCCACTGCCCAGGCGTTGCAGAACAAATCCGTTCTAAAACTCTACCAAGATTGCATCGAACGACGACTTTCACACTTTTCCAAACACGAGCAAGTCCGAAAGTTCGTCCTCCTCGACCGTGGATTCACCATCGAATCCGGCGAATTGACTCCAAAACTTAGCCTTCGACGCGACGAAATCATGGCCAACTTCTCTACGGAAATCGAGGCACTTTACAGCTGATTTCCAAGACGTCATTGAACTGAATTGGCATTCGCAGCGAAAAATGTTTGGAAATTCTCGGCCTTCTCAATACACTGATCTTTGGTCGGAGGCGAACTTGGCACTTCAGCACAAGTAGATGCCCCTCCCGCAACCCCCGGAGCTTATCGATGAACGACTCTACTCGCCGAACATTTAACCATTCGATGCTTTCTTCATTGCTAACCTACTCCGTTCTCGAAACGCTGTTCATGGGGGACGTTCTCGCCGACGCCATCAAGCCCGTTGCGGCCAGTTGGCTGAGCGATGTTAACGAGCAGAGTTTCGATCTAAAGGCCAAAGTCCTCACGGCCACCCAATGGCAAAAGCAGGTCGAAAAACTAATGGACAAGGTCAACTTGCCCGACTTGCTGAAATTCATCGACTTCGAGAAACTGAAGGCCACAGTAAAGCTACAAGACCGTGGCGAGAAGAGCTTTCGCGGAAGGTTCCCAGAAGTCGAAGGGCTTCCTAGCAGATTGGTGTTTGGCCACCAAATTTTTGGCATTAAGAAGGGAGCCTCTGTCGTTCCTCATGGCCACAACAACATGGCGACGGCGTTCCTTATCTTGCAAGGCAACTTCCACGGACGACACTACGATCGCCTCGAAGACACCGAAACTCACATGGTCATCAAACCAACAATCAACGACACGTTTGAACCTGGCGGTTGCTCTACGATTTCCGATGAAAAGGACAATGTGCACTGGTTCAAGGGCAACAGTGACGTCGGTTACATCTTCAACATCCACGTGATGAACGTAAAGTCGGGACCGACAGGCCGAGTTTACATCGATCCCGACGGAGAAAAACTCTCCGATGGCCGTATCAATGCGAAACGGATATCGTCCCAGGTTGCATTCAACAAATTCGGCTAACGATGTTTCCTGGCGACGATGTTTCCTGGCGACGATGTTTCCTGGCGACGAGCCACCACCGGCGGCGGCGGCATCTGATCGAAGAGTTCGGCGAGTACTATTTGGTGGCCAAAACCTGAACGAGAACCTGAACGAGAACCTGAACGAGAACCTGAACGAGAACCTGAACGAGAACCTGAACTGGCGCGAGGGCCCGGTTTGCTGCGCGGTTTCGACAATCGCATTGTACTGATTAATCCGATAAGACCGTTGCGGGATTCGCAACGGCAGTTCATGTTATGCAACTTGTTTTGCTTCCAGTTGTTGCGAGTCGCGGAGAAGGCACATTATTCCTAACTCCACCGTACCTCGAAGCAGTTTGTGGCCGATAATTCCGATAGAGCGAACACTGTTACCGACTCTCGGTCCGCTGTGGGTCTACGTCGTGAAATTCGCGTTTGTGGAACCGCTGCACTCTTTGAAAGGATTATCCTATGTCAACCGACGCCCCGGAAACCGACCCCAACCAGGAAACGTCCTTTGCGGAAACGGCCCTCAAGCTTGGTGGCAAGAGCGAAGAGGAAGCCCGCCGAACTGGCGCCATCGATCGCGCCGACGATCAAGTGGAGCAGCTATTCAAGTCAGAGTACCAAACGGTTAACAGCCCCGCTCATCGAGCCGTCTGGGATAACGACACACCCGTCGATTTGTTCAAACCTGACGACATTAATACACCGGCAGACGTCCGCAAAGTGATGGACGATTCACTTGCCGTCGTTCGCCAGCATCTGGCAGCGAACACGGTACACGACGAGAACAAAAAAATTCGCGCTGAAGTTTTGGAAGATCTTGCCGGAGCGGGCTACTGGGGTTTGCTGGTCGACAAACAGTACGGCGGCTCGGGAGCGCCTTTCCGAAGTTTCGCACCATTCCTAACGGAAATGGCCATGCTGGATCCGACCATCGCCGGTCTGGCCTCCGTGCATGGCTGCATTGGTGCAGTCGACCCCGTGAGAACGTTTGGCACCGAAGACCAAAAGAAACGCTTCCTACCGGGCTTGGCCAATGGCGAAAAACTTTCCGCCTTTGCACTGACCGAACCAAGCGCCGGTTCGGATCTAACCCAACTCAAAACTACTGCGGTACTCGATGGCGATGACTACGTCATCAACGGCGAAAAACTGTTCATCACGAATGTTGTTCCCGGTCGTACCGTCGGCCTGGTTTGTTTGATTGACGACAAGCCTGCTGTAATCATCGCCGACCTTCCCAAGCAGGAGAACGAAAACTTTCAACTGCGAAAGTACGGCATCTACGCTCTCAAGCACACCCACAACCAAGGAATCATTTTCAAGGACTTCCGAGTCCCCGCGAACAATTTGCTGAAACCGCCGCGCGGCAACGGTTTGACAATCGCTTACCACGGCTTGAACCTCGGACGCGTCGCCTTGTGTGCCAACGCCGCAGGTACGATGCGGTTAATGATGGCCAGTATAATTCCTTGGGCGAAGTTCCGAGTTACCTATGGAGAGCCGATTGCGAAACGCGAACTCGTGCTCCGTCGCCTTTCAAAGCTGGCCGGAATGGTCGTGGCCTCCGACGCACTCGTCGCTTGGTGCTCCTCGCTAATCGATCAAGGCTATCGGGGCGAAATGGAATGTATTGTCGCCAAGATATTTGGTAGCGAATGTCAAAAAGAAGCGGCCATCGAAATATTCATGAAGACCCACGGCGGTCGTTCCTTCCTGCACGGTCACAACTTCGGCGACAACGTACACGAGTACCTCGCTCCATGCATATACGAAGGTGAAGGCGAAATGCTCGGCATGGCATTCTTCAAGTCGCTGGTGAAACACCACGGCCAAACCTACTTCGAACCGGTTGGCAAAGCACTGCAGCAAGCTGGTATTAAGACTCCGAACCCATTGAATCCAGCCCATATATGGGCGCTCAAAGGAGCTGTCGGACCGTATGCCGGTTGGCTGATGAAGCAGTACGTTACGCCACGGGGAAAACCTTCGATCCCTTGGGGCATGCCGAAAGACTTAAAAGCACACGCCGAATTCGCCATCGAAAAATTGCAGACGTCGCGGATGGAGATCAGTGGCACGATGCGGAAGCATCAATTGAAACTGGCCGACCGACAATGCCGCATGTCAGAATTATCGACGCGCGTCCAGAATCTGATCGTGATTCTGTGCACGGCGCTCTACGCGGCTCGACAAGGCGATGAAATCGTC
>JBLHLE010000230.1:0-8377 GCA_047620805.1 Pirellulaceae bacterium | reverse complement strand
AATAGCTACTGCGAGAAGAAGCAGGAGTCGGACAGACTTTCTGAGATTTTTTAGTTCGACTCAAAATCTAATTTCCTCTCTGGAAGCGCGCCAAGGTTGTGATGTAGAGCGGTTTCGTAGGCTTTTGAGTGCGAAAACCGGACGATTTTCTGGCAACCAGTTTTACTTTTTAGTTGAAGCCGACAACTGCCAATAGAGTTGCAGGCGATCGAACGGCGAGTGCCGAAGCATTCGCCCGCGACATGAAATACTGCGACCGGTTTTGAGCGGTAGGGCAGAGCCCGCGCAGCTGGCCGCTTCGGCTTGTGAATTCATTGCGGGGCCAGTCACCTGGACGTAGATGGTCCCGCCGCTCCGCATACCGGCACGACTTGCGATTCTCGTACTCCGTTTTTTCGAGGATTGGCAGTTTATCGTCGTCAACTGTCGTCAATCTGGCGGAGTCTCTTTTGTACGAACACTGCACCCTTTTCTTGAGGAGATATACAAAGGCGTTGATTCTACCTTTCGCGATCTTACTCCCTATGGTTATCATGGTCCTTCTGGCGACCGCTGTAGTGGTCGAACTCCTGACAGCGCAACCTGACGGTCCTAAGCTAAGGAAAACGAGGAAGTGAATGCGCCGCATCAACATGACGCAGAACAGTGCAGTGATCAAACACTAGCGGCGTGACGCAGGAGACAGACAGGGACCACATGATCAGCCTCACGCCCGGCACGCATACGCGGTATGCACAAAAATCGATCTCTGAGCACTATCGATCTCTGAGCACTATCGATCTCTGAGCACTATCGATCTCTGAGCACTATCGATCTCTGAGCACTATCGATCTCTGAGCACTATCGAGATCGATTCGGCGATTTTCGTTCACGCGAGCGAACTGGCAGAAAGATGACGGTAATGCTGGAGTTGCCTTGGTAATGACAGTAGGATTGCGGACTGCGACGTTAATGCCCTCCTGACTGGCAAGATATAAGGAAGACCTTGATGACTCCGAAGCAACAACGACGACCTCATTTGGAACTCTTGGAACGACGTTATCTGTTAGCGGGCAATTTGCTTCTTGGTGTCGGGGCGCTGGGAGATAGCCTGACGGCGGAGTACCAGTTCGTTGGGTCGCGGTCAACGGCACGAAACTTTGTTGAACAGTTGGCCGACTATCGGGCTGTCGATTTCGGTGACTTCGACGCGTCGCGTCTGGGTAATCAGCGAGCTGGTTACGATTACAACTGGGCTCGCGGCGGGGAAGGAACGGCAGGCGCGATTGCTTCTGGGCAGCATACAGGTTTGGCGAGCCAGATCGCGGCGGGAGATGTCGAAGTCGCTTTCGTGAACTTGGCAACGATCGACTTGGCCCTCCGTTACGGCAACATCTACAGCGGTTCTCTGGCTGGACCGGCGGTTGTCGTCGAGATTGATCAGATCATGGCAGACCTTGAGACCATACTCGATACGATCACCGCTGCAGGCGACGTGCGAATCGTGTTAGGTAACGCAGGCGACTTTGGCGTTACGCCTTTCATTCAAGACAATCCAGCTCTCGATGATCCCGCCAAGAGGCAACTTGTTACCGATGCGGTAAGTGATCTCAATGGGCGAATCCAAGCGTATGCCGATGCACGAGGGATTCCAGTACTCGACTTCTTCGGATGGTCAAACCTGAGTCTTGATGCGTTGGAGGTGGGAGGTGTCTCGATCGATGTCGACTCGTTCACCGCGGCCCATTCGGATCCAGATCATTTCTTTGAAGACTCGCAACACCCGGGGAGCGTTGCGCAAGGCCTCTTGGCAAACATTGCTGTCGAAGCCCTCTCACGCGCGTACGGGATAGAAGTCGATCCGTTTTCGGAGCAAGAAATCTTGACGAATGCTGGGCTTACTCCGCCTACGACAGGTCCGACCTTCTTTAACGTATCCGATTTGGTGTTGTACAACTTCGCACCCGATTCCAACACGGGAGGGCCGTATGAAGTGTCGCCTGGAAGTTTCGTGACTCTCGATGCGAGTGTCTCGTCGGACGTTGAAGATGCGATCGAAGTCCTCGTCTTCTCATGGGATCTCGATGACGACGGACTCTTTGAGACCAACGGGGCTGTAGTTGAGTTCGACGCTACGAGTCTTCGGGACGGAGACGCAGCAACTGTGGCGCTGCGGGTGACGGATTCGCGAGGTCGTTCAACGATGTCGGAGACAACGATATCCGTTGTCCAGCCGGAGCGTTCTGCTCTGGTGATTGATTGTTTGTGCGACCCAACGGGCCAAGCGAAGGCGCTACTCGTGAAAGGATCAGCACAGGACGATCGAATCAGCGTCCGGGTCCACCGTTCTGGCAAGTTTGAAGTGAAGATTAGGACGAGAGGCGAGCAGCAAGTCAAATTGAAAGGCAATGAGCCCAACATCGCTCGCATTGTCGTCCACGCTCTGGATGGGGATGACCACATCACCATGTTTGCTCAGAATGATGGGTTGCAAGTATTCGCATTCGGTGGCGATGGAGACGACCGTCTCAACGGATACAATGATCTCAGGAAGATGCTCTGCCCAACGTTGAGCAAACAGAGCAGCACCGCAGACTTCGTGGTCGCGACTTGATTGTTCGCGGAGAAATATTAGTACTCCCTCCGCCGGCAGAGCTGGCGCGAAGTAACTTCCTTGCCCAAGGTCGCAGCCGAGCCCCTGTAAGGCGATCAGCTGATTCATGTCTTGGACGCCCGTGGCGACCAATGTAATACCGGAATGACAGACAAGCGAGCTTAACGGCCACTTTTGCAATCGCCATTTCGTTCCGTTAAGATACTGCGTCCTGGTCACTGATTCGCATCCAAACGATTCGAGCGCCTCTTATTTCATGCAGACCAATGCATGTTCTGAGTCCCTTTCGCCCGCCAAGCAGGGCGTCTTAGTGCCTTTCGCGTGAAATAAGTTGTCTTATTCGTCCTTTGGTGGCCGCCAGCAGCGTGGCTAGCGTTTTAAATACGGGGCTCATTAAATGTCACTTTTGGTTTCGCAAATCGTTTACATTACGACTGTCGTTTTGGTTGGAGGATTTGCTCTCATCCGGACACTCTCTTTTCTGAGCAGCTCACGTCGGCAGCGGGCCAAGTGGTTTGAAAGAAAAACCTTGAGGGAAGCGGTTCCAACTTCAACCCCGGTCGCCAATCCTGGGCAGGTTGCACATGATCAAGGTCTGGAAAGCATCGAAACGCACTTTACTGTAATGCGACGGCTACTAGTGCCCATCATTCTTACCGTCACTCTACTGCTCGCCTTTTTGCCTTTTGTGAGCGAGGCTTCTACTTCGCTTGTTGCAGCCATTGTCGCCGTAGTAGCCGGCATGGCCCTGAGACCGTTTCTTGAAAACGCCATTGCCGGAATCGTCATTGGTGCGTCTCGGTTGGTGCGTATTGGTGACACGGTGCGGGTGGATGGCTGGTATGGAACCGTTGAAGATATTACGACCACGCACACTGCAATCAAGCTCTGGGACTGGCGGCGATATCTTGTGCCAAACAATCGCATGTTACAGTCCCCTCTTATCAACTACTCGCTAATTGACAATTATCAGTGGGCTTACGTTGAGTTTTTCGTAGCCCCACATGTCGATATCGACAAAGTGAAGGAATTGGCCGTGAAGGTGCCCTACCGGAGCAGCAGGTTTCAAAACAAGGAGGAGCCTGCGTTTTGGGTAATCGACATCGAGAAGGATGCCATTCGCTGCTGGGTTGCTGCCTGGGCCAACTCGGCTTCGGAGGCTTGGGGCTTGACCAGCGATATCCGCATCGAACTCATTCGCGAATTTCGTCAGCACGAAATTGCCTTGTCTTTGCAACGACACGAATTGTCAGTTCGGAAGCATCCAACAAGCAGTCACACGGCACAATCACCGAACGCGGACGATTCGACTGCGACGCCCCCAGCGAGCGTCACGCAAGCCGGCAACAACGAGCATTTTGGCGGCCCAAATCCTCAAGACAGTCGCGGGTCGTCAACACCCTAATCGGACGGCGGCAGCCAAGAAGCGGGATCTCGAGTTGTTCCTAACTTTCTTCGCGACAGCAACCTATGCGGATCCTCCAGATCAATGGAATCGCTCTATCAGCTCGGACTGTTCCTCAATAAGTAGGCTCGAGAAGCGAGCGTTGGATATCTACCTGGACGAGGAGCGAGGCCGCAAATCTGGTGCCCTCTTGCAGTCCATGACTTTGATCGTCGCAATGCCCAGGATGTGCTCAGGCAGATTGAGAATCTAGCGAACGCAAATCTTCCTGCAGATGAGCAGTTTGAATTCACCGCTCACACCGTTCGGCATCTATTCGTGGGGCACGATCATATTTTGAAACTAGCACCATTCACTGAAGTATCTTAATCGTTTCGCTGAGCTGACGCGTAGGATTGGCTGGTTAATGGAGCCATCGTCATATTGATTATCGCGTTACTGGGTCAGTTGCCGGTTCTGTTACTGATTCGATTGCGTCGGCCAGGCCATCACTCGCGAGAACCACGCTGATGCAGCGACTGGAGTGCGTGCCACATTGGGCTCGGCTGTGATTTACGTTTTTCGAGCAAACTCTCCAGCATCTCCTGCGCCCGTCCGATGTTATTCGCTGAGGCGGCAGCCGTCATCAAGTGGCCATAAGCCTGCATTACATCTGCAGTGGAAGTCTCGTAGCCTCGGCCGGCAAGTAAATGGCCTAGCGAGTGAAACGCGACCTGCATTGCAAAGTCCGGATTGTCGATAACGAAATCGCGAGCTGCGCGGATAAGAGTTGCAGGTTCGGCAGTCATATCAGCGGCACACTCAATGGCAAGATCGAGAAATCCGACACTCTTTGCAGCCGCAAACCATTTCCCCTTGCTCCCCGAATGTTCGATCAGATCAAGCAAGACCCGACGGGGGTCGCGTTCCGGATATTTTTTGATGACGTTCCGGTAAGTCGCCAGATTCGTACCCGCCCGTGAGACTGACAGACCGTACTTCTGGTAAGCTTCCTCACTGCGGCCAGCCGACAGAAGCACCCGTTCGCAAAACTCCTCAATCCTTGCTGCGTCATTGTTGTGGCGGCCTTCCAGTTGAGACTCGGCGAACGCAATGGCGCCATCGAGATCCCCTTGCTGGATCAGTGCATTCGCCCAATATTGATCGAAACACCAGAAACGGTGGGACTTAAGGGATAACAGTTGTTCGAGTTCGTCATATCGCTCCGCCCTAACGAGGCACGAAAAACAAAGCGTACAGCCGTCCACCCATCCGTGAGACTCGTTTGCCCAGACTTCGCGCAGCAACGGGAGCATGCGGTCCACCCACGTATTAACAAGCTCGTCAAAATGGCAGATGTTTCCCCACCGGTCCGCGACCGGTGACAAGTAGTCCACCCCATCGTCGAGGATCGCTTGGTAAAGTCGATCGCACCATTTCTGGCGAGTTGGTAGATCTGCTGGTGCGGCAACAATGATCGGAATAATTTCGTTCAGCGTCCGATAAACCGCATTGCCGAGCATCCCGGAAGATGTGTCGATCGCTTCAAGTGCTGGCCAGAGCCGTTCTATCAAGTCAACGCATCCCTCGACGGCAAGGATCGGGTCGGTTCTCTTGACCTTTTTGATTTCGGATACCGCCTCGCGCAATCGCTTACTTGCCAGAGAAGAGCTCTTCCAACTGTAGGCTTTCGCTCGAAAGTGAGACTTGAACGTCCAGCGATGCGTCTTTTTGGCCATCGAGATTTCCTTCCCTGCCAGACTTTATTCCGGCAGTGACTTCAGCAGCGCGACATTCGTATTGTATTGTTCGACAGCGCGTTGAAAACTAGCCGTGTTTTTCTTCAAAACGAGTGAGTAGGGACGGCCTTTCTTTTCCAGCTTGTGCGATGCATCACAGCGAAAGTCACAGATTTGCAATTCGAGATGGCGGCGGCGGTCTTGGCTGGCCGCGATCCGAGTGGTTTCTAAGTGCGGGTTACGTAGAAATTCTTTTAGCTCTTTACAATCGCGACAGTTGCATGGCACGGTTGTGGGCCGTGTCCAAGTGGCGGGTGGCTGAGGCTCGATGGTCGTGAGAGACAACAATTCTTGACGAACTGCGTCTAACCATTCCCGGATGGGCAGGGGCAACTCGTCATTTTGTTTCTCTATCCACGTTACAACGGTATTCAGGCACGGCACTTGTACCGACTGCAATGGGAAAGAATCGGGCGACGAAAGAACGGTAGAAATCAACGACTTTAGAGGAGCTTTGGCCTTCGTCGCCAAAAGAGCCTTAACCAGTAACGGCATAGCTCTACTTGGAACCGTCGTGTCAACGCGTCGATATAGCCTAGCGCTCTTCTCGTGTACAAAGGACGCGCAAAATCGATCGGTCGCGATCGAGCAGAGCTTTTGCAGGAGTTTACGTTCCTTGGAGAGCTTAAGGTCACAGCTGATCTTGGCGAGCCACTTGAAATCGCGGAATGCGATGGTGGGTCGATGCTGGTTCACCTCGATTCGCAGCAACTGTACCAGTTCGTCAAACACGGTTTCAATGCCATGTTCGTGACACGCGGAGAGGATGAGCTTATCGATCGACGTGCACTTGTCACGATGTGCGACCGCCGAGAGAAATCCTTTCGCTAAATCTAAATCGCAAAGCTCCTGCAACCTACAAATAAAGTCAGCAAGCCAAGGCTCGTCTCCGTTGTGGTGAGCCTCATACCGAGTAGGCCACTTTTGAATGATCGCCCCGGTGAGCCGAACGCAGTCTTGCCGAGCTGGTTCCAGTCGCTTCTTCGGGGTCTTGTCCAACTTCTTCATCATCGAACAGAGCAATTCGACACTCTTTTCCGTTCCCGCACGAGCCAGTACATCAAAGTGATGAGCTTCATGCCAAACGACGATTGCCGAGCGATGATACCAACGATCAAGCGTCTGACCGGCGTTGCCGGTGTAGCCTTCGTAGTCTTCGGACGCGGGTTTCCAATCCTCAATCGGAATTGATGAGATAATCGCGTTGGAGTCGATAGGAAGTGCGCCAAAACGCTGCCGTTTACTCTGAGCATCCACCCAGAATTCGGCGCTCACATCATCCTTGTAAACTTCGCCCAAATACAAATCGGCGGTGTCAACTTCTTGGTATCCCCAACGACTACACTCATAGTTGCCATCGTCTGCGTGTTGCAGCAAGTGCCGCTTAACTTGAGCCATGTAGAAACGACTGTTCGATTGTTTCGTGGCGGCAAGTACCAAGTCGGCCAGCGAACGGTCCGCACCCTTCAGTAGGTCAAACTTGAGACCTCGCTCGGTGTAGTGGTGCTCCAACGCCAAGATGATGGGGTCGCCTGGGCGAGCCGAAAACCACGAACCGAATGATGTCACTAGAGCCTCAATCGCTGGGCTCGACTCGCTGCCCGAATTGCGGTTGCCAATTGGTTTCGACGTTGATTTCTGCGTCGTCTTGAGCGACAGATTGTAGGTCATCGCCAACCGCCTGCCGCGAGTAACCCGCCGCACTTCGTGCTCGCAATCGGCGTAGAACGCGACGAAGCTCGCCTTTTCTTCCTTCGCCGCGTCAGCAAAGTCAAAAGACTTCGTCATCGAACCGTGTCGGACGACAAGTTCTCCTCCGTCAAAACGCGTAGGCAACACGATCACGAGGCTGCCGACCATGCGACCAACTTTTTCGCTATCTCGATGTGGTTGAAAGTGCCCACCGAGTTCGTAAAGCAGAAGCTTGTACGGCTTGGAATGTAGTTGGTCCTCCGGTAGCCCTAACTGCTTTGCGACCGACCGTGTTGCGACCTCGACTGCTCGATTCCACGCATCGCTAAAGTCAAGCAATTTCGCATCCAGCTCGAACGAATTCCGCACTTTCTTGTTTACGAGCGTCTTCGCTCCCTTTCCATACGGAGCAACCTTGCCCACGGAGATCAGCTGCTTGGCCACTTTGGGCTTGAGGGGCAATGCGATCTCACCGACACCGGAAACCGTCAGGCCTGCATCGTGAATCGGCAAAGTTCCGCCGACGCAAAAATTCTCCGTGCGGCTGGCACTCGCAATCGCATCGGAAAACCACTGAGTATCCACTTGTCGTGCCACGTCTTTCCTTTCGTAACAAGTTGCTGTCCTCTTGCGATAGACAATGGCAGTGAAGAAATACCGCTGTCCACATCATAGCAATCGATTTCGTGATTTGCAGCTACGCCAAGAATATACCGCAGGACATTTTATTGGAATCTTATCTTTTTAACACCGTTAAACAATTCCCTGAATCTCTTGGTAAGACATTCCGTCCTGTCGACATCAAAGAGTTGTTGCTGTCGCCGGTCAGACCATTCCGCTTGATTCGGCAAGATGGCGAGAACAATTCCGCAAAAACTGGAGATCTTGCGATGAACATTCGATTTATTA
>JBLHLE010000229.1:0-8402 GCA_047620805.1 Pirellulaceae bacterium | reverse complement strand
AGGTGAAATCGATGGCGAAGTTGTATTTAATACTTCCATGACAGGCTACCAAGAGATTTTGACGGATCCGAGTTACCGTGGCCAAATAGTCACGATGACTTATCCGCAAATTGGTAACTATGGCGTTAATGAAGAAGACGTCGAGAGTCGCAAGCCTTTCCTGTCGGGTTTTATTGTTCGAGAGAACAGTCGAATTGCCAGTAATTTTCGTTCCGCGGGGAAATTAGGAGACTACCTTGAAAAGCACGGGATCATTGGACTAGAGGGAATTGATACCCGAGCGTTAGTGCGGCGTATTCGCACCAAGGGGGCGATGAAAGGCATTCTGTCGACTGTTGATATGGACGACGCCAGTTTGGTGGCGAAGGCGCAGGCTAGCCCGGGATTGGTCGGTCGCGATCTGGTGCGGGAAGTTATCCCCGATCGACCGGTTCAGTGGGAAGAGGCTTTGAACCGGTGGGCCAAGTTACCGTCGGAAGGAGGAGTTAGCGCCCCCGATGGTACGCACATCGTCGCGCTCGACTTTGGCATGAAATGGAACATCGCCCGTCATTTATTTGATCTCGGCTGCAAAGTGACGATTCTACCTGGAACCGCGCGGTTTGAAGAAATCATGGCAGCGGAACCGGCTGGTGTCTTTTTATCCAATGGGCCAGGCGACCCCGAGCCCGTAACGTATGGCATCGATACGATTCGGCAATTAATCGGAAAAACACCGGTTTTTGGCATCTGTTTGGGCCACCAACTGCTGTCTTTGGCCTGCGGAGCGAAGACGTTTAAGTTGAAGTTTGGTCACCGTGGGGCCAATCAGCCAGTGTTGAATATCGAGACGGGCAAAATCGAGATTACTGCTCAGAATCACGGTTTTGCCGTCGAGGAAGAGTCGCTGCCCGACTGCTTGGAAATCACTCATCGCAATCTTAACGACAACACCATTGCTGGAGTTCGTCACCGCGAACATAACGCTTTTAGTGTGCAATATCACCCCGAGGCGTCCTCCGGGCCGCACGACAGTCGCTATCTATTCAACCAGTTTCGCGAGCAGATCGGCTTGGCGGTCAACGATAGTGCGTAGCTGTTGAACTTCTTGCAGCAGGTGATCCTGCTGCGTTTCCATGCTTTGTGTTCGCGACTCCCACGCTGCGCGTTCAGTAGCCATCTCCGCAGTTTTTGAAGTAATTGCTTGGTAGATCGTTTCCAGTTCGTTGAATAAACCCTGGATCTGGTACTCGAATCCAAGGCAGTCGGAGCGGAAGCCAGAAACCGTCTCGCGGATCTCAGCCAACGCTGGAATGTCTAAACCTGTCAAAGTGTCGGTGGAATGTGACATTGGCTCGTGGGCAGTCTTAATGAGGACAGGGATTATTGGCGGACGTGCAATCGACTTGTGCTGTTCAGAGTGCAATTGGACCCAGCGTGCAATTGGACTGGGGGTCTTGAAAACCTACTTTACTGTGAGGATATGGGCAAACTATCGAAGTGAGCGACGGGCAATCTAATTTGGCCTATCTTTGTATGGGGGAGTGCAGTTTTTGGGCTTGCATACCGCAGTGGGCCTTGCAAAGACGCTACGAAAGAGGGAAGCTGGTTAAAGTTTAATGTTTGGGTGGTTTGTGCTCGTTCTACGATCTCGCTTTGCAGTGTTTCATCGTGACACTTTACTCGTAGCGATTCTAAATTGAACGAGCGATTAAGACAGTAATGCGGATTATAGAGAGGAGATCAGAAATGACTCACATGACAAAATGGTTGGCAGCAGTCGCATTCTTAGTCACTGCTATGGTTTGGACGACGACAGCGGACGCCAAGGCAACTGTGCGAGTATTTGAGGCTACAGAATTGGCGAACGGCTCATTAGTCGCCACTGACCAATGCTGTGGCCAGCGCTGTATCACGTATCGCACTCACAAGACACTGAAGAAAACGTGCTGTGGTTGTTGCGAAAGTGTTGAAACGATACTGCTGGTTCAAGATCCCTGCACTTGCTGCTTCGTAGAAGTTCCCGTTTGCGTGCCAGCTTGCTGTATTGGCGAAATTGACGTCTGCAATGGCAAAGGACTCTTTGGTCGTTCGACAGTCACACACGAATGGTGCTGTGGATACAAAGTTAAAGTTGTCTTTGATCGCCGAGGCGACGTCACAGTTCACACATACGGTAAATAGTGCCAGAAACGAAATGAGTGCCTACTTGCTCGAGTTTGGCACTTGTTATCGGACAATAGTATTAAGGTCGATCGCCAACGGTGGTCGACCTTTTTTGTTGCCCGATTGTCTTAAACGCGAGCCTCGAAGCCTTGAACGAAATGTTAGCATCGTCGACAATGTGTAATTGGTACTTGCCGAATAAGTAGAGGTGCGCGTTGGCTAAGAAGAAACGACTCAAGAAGCAGAAGCAAAAGCAAGCGGAGTCGGTCTATGCGAATGAAGATCGTCGCTCGGTTGCGATTACCGTCGTTTGGATGATGGCATTCCTAACGGCAATTGTGGCCCTACCCCTGATGATGATCGCGACGTTCCTGTTTACTTCGACGCCTGAAATGAAAGTGACTGCTGCGACGAGATTCCTACCGGAATTGATGTTTATTCTGGCCTTGGTCAGCGGAACATTCGCGGTGTGTATTACTCCGCTTGTCTACAAGTTCCGCGAGATCCCACCCCCCATCGGCGTTACAGTGATGGTACTATTTGTGGGACTAGTTCCCTGGGTAATCGCCGGCGTCGGCGCCATCCTCGCTGTTCCCTCGTAATGCGATGAATCGGCAAGTCAGTTCCAGCGGAAAAACCACAAGGTTCCCGCGGTAATCGGTCGATGTGTTCCCGTACGGTGTTTTTTCGTCGGGCCTAGCGAGTGTTGGTATACTGTTGTTTCTCGTGAGGGACGCTCGCCGTGAGCGGTCAACCATGACGCAGGAGGCTGGCATGTATTTTCAAGATTCGGTGACGCGCCGCGAGTTACTGCGCATTGGAGCACTTAGTTTGTTGAGTGCCCCGGCGTTCGGTTCGGCGCATGCAGCGGAGTCGCGGGACAGAAGTTGCATTTTCTTGATGTTGCAGGGGGGGCCGAGTCATCACGATTTGTGGGATCCGAAGCCGTCAGCGTCTGTTGAGATTCGCGGACCATTTCAAACCGTTGCGACTAATGTTGCGGGTACTGCGTTTGGCGAACTCTTTCAAAAGACGGCGAGGGTTGCGGATCGATTAGCGGTGATTCGTTCCATGACTCATAAGTTTACGAATCACATTGCGGGCACCTATATCACGGTCACTGGGTCGACGAATCAACCCGACCGCGACCGGGAAGCGGAGTTGAACGACTTTCCCGGTCCCGGGGCCGTTCTCAACTATCTCGGCCCAGCCTCGTCGGTTCCCCGCAGCGTCTCGCTGCCGAATTGGCTCAGCATCCCTGGTCCGAGCAATCGCATGCCGGGTCAGTACGGCGGATTTCTCGGTGGCATCCACGATCCGTTTCTGATCAGCGGTGACCCCAACCAAAAAGATTTTCGACCATTGTCTTTGCAGTGGCCCGAGGGAATGACGTCGCCGCGAATTCGCGGCAGACTGGGTCTATTAGATCAGCTCGACGATGCCGCAGGTCAACTCGAAAACGATCTCAGCCTGCGGTACGATCATTTGCGCCGCAGTGCATACGAGTTGGTGAGTGACGGGGCGGTTCGCGGCGCCTTGAATTTGGAACTCGAAAAACCGTCGACACGCGATCGCTATGGTCGAACAAAAATCGGGCAATCGTTGTTGTTAGCTCGGCGACTCATCGAAGCGGGCGTTCGATTTGTGGGGTACAACGAGTTGAATCAGAAATGGGATACGCACGGCGATTTGGCTAACCGTTACAAATCCATCGTGCCACCGCTGGACCAAGCATACAGCGCCCTGATTGAAGATCTCGAGCAAAGGGGGATGTTGCCCACGACGATGGTTGTCAACGCCGGCGAATTTGGTCGGACACCCGTTATGAACAAGGGTGGGGGTCGCGATCATTGGCCGAATGTCTACAGTATCGCATTGGCCGGCGGCGGTATTGAAGGCGGTCAGATCTACGGCGCAAGCGATTCGAAAGGAGCGGAAGTTCTCAATAATCCCACTTCGCCAGCCGACGTCCTGGCCACGATGTGGCGACACCTTGGCGTTGCACACAAGACCGAAATCTACGATCAATTAAAGCGGCCGCATCAAGTCTCCAGCGGACGGGTTCTGAGTGAACTGCTGTAAAGCTGCCGATTCGAGTCGCGGCTGTGGTGGCTGTCGCGGCTGTGGTGGCGTCGAGAGCCGTTTCAGTTTTCGGGCAAGAAATGAAACGGCCACGCGATTTGTTTCGCGCGGCCGTTCCCGTCTGGTGATTTCAATTCAGCTGGATGCTGTCAGTTACTATTCAGTCCCCGGTAGCGCCTTGTAGATGGAACGACCGATAACGCCAAGGACTTTCGATTCCTTATAATCCCTAGCCTTCTTCGAGTCGGTCGCGTCGTCGGTCGCGTCGTCGGTCGCGTCGTCAGTAGTGTCGTTAACGGGTATCAGAAATTCTTTGTCGTCGAATTCTAAATCAGGCTCGACGGAGTCATCGCCAGCTTTGGGTTGCAGTTTCTCTTTCGTCGCTGCGGGCTTTTTTATTTCTGGTTCGTTCATTTCTGGTTTAGTTATTTCCGGCTTCGTAGTCTGAGCTTTCGCGGCTGGCTGTATTTTCGCGGCTGGTTTCGACTTGGTCAGCGGTTCTTTGGTTTCGCTAACGGATGCGTTTTTGTCCATTTGCGTCTCTGGCAGCACTGCCTTGACGTCTCCCAAACTTGGCCCGGCATCGCTGGGCGACGCCACCGAGTCTTCTTCGCTCGTTACAAACGAATCGCTGGGTAGATCGATGGGACCGGGAATGGCTGAGATTTGCGGGTAGCTCGAAGCCGCGCGAGCGGAATCAAACCAAGCTGCTACTTCGTTGGCATAACCTGTAGGTTTACCAGCCATGCTCCAATGGCGGAGAGTTTCGCGACCAGCAGCTTGTCGAGCGTCGAACTCGGCGCGATTCTGGCGAAATGTTTGATAAACTTGGACGCGATATCGTATCGCTGCGGTCTCGACCTGCAATACTTGCTTCATCGTGGGTTTAGCTGGTTCGTTTGGATCTTCGATTGTGATTTTGGCATCGGCGGTAAGTACCAGGGAAATTCCCAGGAAAAAATTTAGCATGACTGCACCTGTTGATAGACTACAAGAACGCATTTGTGCAAGATGAGGGGTCTTCAAACGTAGGTTTGCCAGAAACCGGGGTCAAACCAAAAGGATTGAATTAATGGATTCCGAGCGTGCGTGAGCTGTTTCGACAAGTACTGCAGTTGTTCTTTCTGATGCTTGTGCTGATTATTCCGTTCTTGCTGTTTCACGAACGGATCACAGCATGGTGGCAGCACTGGCAACAAGCACCTCCACCACTTCCGATCGCGGTATCTGTTGTGATCGGTTTGTTGTCCAGCGATATCGTGCTTCCAGTTCCGTCGAGTTTAGTTTGCACTTTCGCTGGAATTCACATGGGCGGGCTGTTGGGAACGCTGGCCTGTTGGACTGGAATGAACATTGGATGCATCGTCGCATTCGCTCTCGCTCGTCGCTATGGCTCGAAATTTGTCGAGCGATTGAGTAAGCCCGCAGAACTGGAGCAGGTGCGATCTTTGAGTGATCGATACGGCCCCACCATCCTCGTGCTGATGCGCGGCGCGCCGGTATTTGCCGAGGCGTCGGTCTTATTTGTTGGTCTGCATAAGTTAACTTGGCGGAGGTTTTTACTCCCCGTTGTGGGGACCAATTTCATTTTATCGCTGTTCTACTGCTATTTTGGTGAAATCGCGGCCGACCATGACTTGGTGTCCGTCGCCATTGGAGCAGCCATCGCGGTACCCGTGTTATTGATCGCGATTGTGCGTTACAGTTTACCGAAACAGTAGCGTGTGTAAGTTGAGTTTTAAACCTAGAGTGGACTGAAATGGCGGAACAAAAACGATACGAAGTCGACGAGATTTTGGGCGCTTGGAGCGATTCGATCGCAAACGTGGTCACCAACGCGAAGGGCCCCGAAGGGGCTTTGCCGTTGAACGATGACATGTTGCGAAACTGGTCCAGCGGCGATTTGTTTGGGTTGACTCAGAGTGCCGGGATGGGATGGGATCCCGCCGAGTTACTGGGGCCGCAGTTCTTGTTGCTCAGTACTCAGGGTGGCATGCGAGCTGAAGACGGTTCGCCAATTGCACTCGGATACCACACGGGGCATTGGGAAGTCGGTTTGTTGGTGCAGGCCGCGGCCGATGAACTGAAATCGGTTGGCGGTGTACCGTTCGCCGCTTACGTTTCCGATCCGTGCGATGGTCGTACACAGGGAACGACTGGCATGTTCGACAGTTTACCGTATCGAAATGACGCGGCCATCGTGATGCGACGATTGATCCGCTCCTTGCCAACACGCGATGGAATTTTGGGCGTGGCTACGTGCGACAAAGGTCTGCCGGCGATGATGATTGCTTTGGCCGGAATGGGGTCATTGCCTTCAGTGCTCGTTCCCGGTGGAGTCACATTGCCTCCCACCGAGAGTGAGGACGCGGGTGCCGTACAAACGATTGGTGCCCGCTACGTTCACGGCGAAATTACTCTCGACGATGCCGCCAAGGTTGGCTGCGCTGCCTGCGGGTCACCAGGAGGTGGTTGTCAGTTTTTGGGAACTGCCGCTACGAGTCAAGTTGTTGGCGAAGCATTGGGAATGTCCCTACCGCACTCGGCTCTAGCACCCAGTGGACAGCCCGTCTGGCTGGATATGGCCACCCGCAGCGCACGCGCTTTGTGGACTTGTCGACAACGAAAAATTATGACTAAAGATATCCTCACCGATGGTGCCATTCGCAACGCCATGGTCGTTCACGCGGCCTTCGGTGGCTCGACGAACCTGCTGCTCCATATACCCGCAATCGCTTTTGCCGCGGGACTTGATCGACCAACCGTCGACGATTGGAGCGAAGTGAACCGCCAGGTTCCTCGCTTTGTCGATGTACTGCCTAACGGCCCCGCCAATCATCCAACCGTCCGCGTCTTTTTGGCCGGCGGCGTTCCCGAGGTGATGTTGCACTTGCGCGAGATGGGATTATTAGACCTCGACGCGCTCACCTGTAGCGGCCAATCGGTGGGCGAGAATCTGCAGTGGTGGGAAAAGTCGGAACGAAGACAAGCCTTCCGCGAACTGCTGACTCAACGCGACGGTGTGGACCCGGACGATGTTATCATGCCGCCAGCGGAGGCACGTAAACGCGGCCTTACTAGTACTGTCTGTTTTCCCGTGGGAAATCTGTGTCCCGAAGGATCTGTGATCAAGGCAACTGCAATTGATCCTCGTGTCGTCGACGACGACGGGGTCTATCGCAAACGCGGACCCGCCCGCGTCTTCACCAGTGAACGCGCCGCGATCGCCGCGATCAAAGGGCAAGCCGACGTGCCGATAAAGCCAGGGGACGTTCTCGTACTGGCCGGTCGAGGACCGCTAGGTTCAGGAATGGAAGAAACCTATCAGATTACCTCCGCACTAAAGTTCTTGCCTTGGGGACGAGACGTCGCAGTGCTAACCGATGCACGATTCAGCGGCGTCAGCACAGGAGCGTGTATCGGTCATATTGGCCCCGAAGCACTAGCCGGTGGCCCGATTGGAAAGGTCTGCGACGGAGACATTATCGAAATTGTCGTCGATCGGAACGAACTCAAGGGGTCCGTCAATCTAATACGACCTGTCGAGTCGGAGAGAGATTTGGCTCCCGCAGAGGCAGGGGAGATCCTCGTTGCTCGAAGCGGCATCGAGGGACTCGCGCCCGATCCGAATCTGCCAGGGGATACGAAACTCTGGGCGGCACTGCAAAGTGTTGGCGGTGGTGTCTGGGGTGGCTGTGTCTATGATGTCGATCGGATCATCGAGGTCCTTCAAGCTGGCCTGGATTCTCTCGCAGACACGCAAAGCCACTGACTCGCAAAGCCGCAAAGCCACTGACTCGCAAAGCCGCAAAGCCACTGAGTCGCAAAGCCACTGAGTCGCAAAGCCACTGAGTCGCAAAGCCACTGAGTCGCAAAAAGTCAGAGACGTAGCTTAATATCCGCCAGCCGTCGGCGACTCCTCGAATCCACTTTGACGGCTCGGCGGCATGATGATCGGCGGCATGATGATCGGCGGCATTGGGTTTTCGAGAGCCGGGCTGTCGGTTGTGGAAACGCCAGCTGGAGACGAGTCGAAACCATGTGCTATGCTCAGCGCTGGTTGCTCAATTGGAGCTGGCTGAGTAACGGCAATGGGAAGTGTTTGTTCGGGTGGCGAATGTTCGGGTGGCGAATGTTCGGGTGGCGAATGTTCGGGTGGCGAATGTTCGGGTGGC
>JBLHLE010000228.1:0-8408 GCA_047620805.1 Pirellulaceae bacterium | reverse complement strand
CGTAACCTCATTGAATTTTGCCGAATTGCGACGCTCAATCGTTTTGATCTCTTGGGTTTTGGCTTCGTACTCACGCGTCCAGCTGGCTTGCCGTAAGACTCGTTCTCGCTCGATTTCCTTGTCTAGAATTCCGTTGGCCCGCATGCGTTCAAAGAGCTTCGCAAGTCCCGCTTTGAAATCGCGATTCATCTGGTCGTATTGATTCGCGATGTTTTGGTTGTGTTCTTGAGACTGCCGGTAGCGTTCGGAGAACCGATTCAGGTCGCTACCCGCGAGAATCGTATTCTTGGCAGCCGAATAAAACGCAGGGCTCTGGATCAAGATTCGATTGCGTTGAAGGTAGCCTTGGTATTCATCCATCGAACCGTAAAGAACAACGTGCAGTGGTTGTGACGGTTCGATTCGAGGTCGAATTACGTGACGATACGCTCGAAATATCTGCTCGATTCGGACGACGCATCGCCGAGTAGAAAGCTCGTCGGTCGAACTGGTAATTTGAAACCACTGACCATCGAACTGGTAGACGTCACGATTCCCCTGTCGAACTTTCGTTAACTTCACATCATCCATTTTTCCCGCTTCGATTCGCAGGCGATTCTTGAAACGCTGGACCCGCCCCAGTAGTTCTTTGTGCTGCGGGACACTCAAAGCATCGATGTCGGCAATCTGGTCGATTGGAATTGGGCGGATGACGACGTACATTGGCCGCCCTTGCGGGCGTACTATTTCGGCAAATTCTAATTCCAACTTAGTTTCGGAAAGAATGACGCCATGAAATTCTGTTTCGTCCTGCAGTTCAATGCGTTCGAGTTTCCAGCTGCTGATCGCTGATGTATTTGGACTCGATGGTTGCTCGGTGTCAGTCGTGCTGTGACCCGTTTGAGGGCCCTGAGCTGTCGCTGACGTGGCGTCTGATTTGGCCGGAATTGGTTTCCGTGGAGTCTTGCGATCTCGTCGCTGACTCGACGGTTCAAACACTCTCACTTTTCCGGGCTGCACTGTGGGCTGCACTGTGGGCTGCACTGTGGGCTGCACTGTGGGCTCTTGGGCAGAGGCGATCATCGCGACGCCAAACGCAAGCGCGCTATACAGCACAAGGTTGATAGAGCATCGAAAGTTGCGGCGACGATTCATGACGTGTTGGCGACTGACGTGTTGGCGACTGAATAGATAGCCTTCTTCCCGTGCGAATGACGGGCCCGTGGATTAGTGATTTCATTATATCGCGTCGACGCCAAAATTTGCAGAAGAATTTGGGAGTCTCGTCAACTCTGCGAGTGAACGCTACGTTTTTTCTGGTTTATTGCCTTAAAAAAGTGAGCACCTGAGTGGTGCTCACCTCGATTCATTTTGCCGGTTAACGGTTTTATGCGTTCAGTTTAACACTGGCGTCGTCTGCGACATTGACCCAGACGTGGACGTGTGGATCGCCGCGGAAGTACCATACGAACGAGGGGCCTTCGAGTCGCCAATTGTCCCAGACTTTGTCCTTGCCAAGGTCGTGGTCGACATAGAATGCCAAATGGCAAGCGTCGAGCCCGCCCTGGGCTTTCAGGCAGGCGTAGACTTCATCTCTGTCGCTGGTGCGATAGGGCTCGACCAATTTCTCGAGCGTTTTTTGGACTTGTTCTTTTTGATCCGCTGACAATTCCGAAACCGGAATACCTGCGAATTCCCCTTTGGCTCCGCGGAATCCCGCAGATTTTTCTCCAATGGAGCCGTTCACTTCTGCCAGCTTTCTCTGCTTGCCGTCCAGCACTTCGTAGACTTGGTTGGCGGCTAAGGCTTGCTCCCAGAATACATTGCCTGGATGATTTGGCTTCTCATTGAAACCTTGTGCGGCGTGACCGTAGAAAATCGGACCGCCAAAAGCGACGTGATCCGCGGAGTTGCCATCGCAGCGGATTGTCATGTGCCGTCCGGTCATTACGAATTCAAATTTGCCTTTGCCAGGTTCACCAAAGATCGCGATGTTTTGACGTTTTCCGTATCCGCCGGCATCGTCCTGAATCTGTTTGTCGATGCGGCCATGCCATTCCGGAGAAATAATACCTTCGAAAATTGCTCGGATGATCTCTTGCTGATCTTTCGTGTAATAGTCGCTGGCGATGGTGGGGCTCGTAATGTGCCAGTTATTGGAGATGCGGGTTCTCAGCAACCCCAGCTTGCCGTCTTGGTGATCCCATGGAAAGCAAATACCGGTGCGTTGCTTTTCGCCCATTGATTTGTAGAGCGTCTCGACGAGCGATTCGGGCTTCGCTGCGACTTTTTCTTTTGCCTGAACTGAAGCAACTGCAGAGGCGGTAGCTACAGCGGCGGCACCCGCGGAAGCCGTTTTCAGAAACCGACGACGGGAGACTTCGTTGGGGTCATTACAATCAGAGCGTTGTTGACGTAGATCGGACATCCAGGCATCCTCCTTGTTAGTTGGTATGAGTTAGTGGGAGCGTTATTTGTTTCAAGTGAGATTGTTTCAAGTGAGATTGTTTCAAGTGAGATTGTTTCAAGTGAGATTGTTTCAAGTGAGATTGTTTCAAGTGAGATTGTTTCAAGTGAGATTTGGGAAGCGGCGATTATGCACTCAAGCAAAACGCCTCTCCATCACCTCCTGAAATTAGAATCAAATCGTGGTTGCGGTGCAAATATCGTTCACAGAAATGGAAGAACTATCGGTTTCGCTGGCAGATTGGGCAAAAAAACGTCGATCGTTGAGTTTGCACTATCCTCTGAATTATCGATTTTCCACAGGTGACGCAAGTGTCGCCCTTTTTGTCGTATACGCGGTGGTGGTTCTGATATCCGCCCGGGTCGTTGAGTGCGGTTCGATACGTGCCGTCACCGAGCGTGGAACCTTCGTGTTTTATCGCCAATTTTAAAACTTCGAGCATCGCGTCGTGGATTCGTTGCCATTGTTTCTTGGTGATACGGTCGCACCGTCGAGCGGGATGGACTTCGGCTAAATGTAGCAATTCCGAGGCGTACAGGTTTCCGACTCCAGCAACCACCTTTTGGTCGAGCAACGCGACCTTGATGGCCCGGCGACTCGCCTTTAATCGATCGCGTATTTCTTCAACGGTGATTTGCAGAGCGTCGGGGCCCAGCTTATCGGGCCCTAGTTCGGTGGCGAACTCTATTGGATTCATCAGGCGAACAGAGCCCAGCCCACGGCGATCCCAGTACCAAATGTTTGGTATCGCGGTGCACGACAAATCAACTCGAAATCGCAGATGCTCTTTACTCGGTGGGTCGGCGGCGAGGACGAGCCCTGTCATGCGAGGTTCAAAAATGATTCGCTCGTCACTCTCTAATCTCACGACGACTCGTTTCCCAATCCGTTCCACGGCGACGATTTTTTTGCCGCACGCGCGATTGCGAAAAGCGCGAATGCCTGGAGTGCAGCGAATGGGCTTACGCGCGCAAGGCAAACGGTGAACATCCAATATCTTGGCCCCTTCGATGTCCAAGATTCCGCGTCGCATCGTTTCGACTTCCGGGAGTTCAGGCATGGGAGCTCACAGTTGGGATAATTGGCGTTGGGACAAATTGGTGGTGAGGCAAATTGGTGTTGGGGCAAACGCTGATCGGGGAATTGGGGTTGCCGCAGCGCTAGTCAGTTGCCTGCGCAACTAGCACATCGGGCCCCATGCTACACCGTGAAACAAGATGGTTTCTAGCCGGGGCGGCGCGAATTCTTAACGTCAGGGCAGCGTTTTTGCGGGGTAGAGGCCTGCCGCGCGAGGATTTCGACGGCGGTGCTCTTGACCCCGAAATCGACCCGACCGAGAATCGATGGTTTGATTCAGGCTGCCAAGGCGTGAGCTACGCTTAAAATGACTCGAGACCAATAGTTCTAGCAATAAAGTTTACGAAAAAATGAGCGAATCTACGTCGGACAGTAGCGCCGTTTCCCAGGTCCCCAACGAATTCGGACGCTTCGGCGATTTCGGCGGGCGATACGTTCCCGAGACGCTGACTCAGGCGTTAGAGGAATTGACGACCGAGTATGCTAAAGCACAGAAAGATCCAGATTTTCAAAAGCAGCTCGATTATCTGCTCAAGAACTACGTCGGACGTCCGTCTCCCCTGTATTTCGCGCGTCGATTGTCTGAAGAAGCTGGCGGTGCGCAGATCTGGCTGAAACGCGAAGATCTGAACCATACTGGCGCCCACAAAATCAACAATACCATCGGACAAGCGTTGCTAACCTTGCGAATGGGTAAGACGCGAGTCATCGCGGAAACCGGTGCTGGTCAGCACGGAGTGGCAACCGCGACCGCTTGTGCTCATTTCGGTCTGCCTTGCGTGGTATACATGGGAGCCGAAGACGTTCGTCGGCAAGCTCCAAATGTTTTCAGCATGAAACTGCTCGGGGCCGAAGTGCGACCGGTAGAAAGTGGTTCGCGTACACTACGAGACGCGATCAACGAAGCGATGAGAGATTGGATGTCCACCGTCGGCGAAACACACTACATCATCGGGTCCGTTGTCGGCCCGCACCCGTTTCCTATGATAGTACGGGATTTTCAATCGGTGATTGGCAAGGAAACGATTGAGCAATGTCAGGAGTCGATTGGCCGCTTGCCCAATGCAGTCGTGGCTTGTGTCGGTGGTGGTAGCAACGCGGCGGGAATGTTCTATCCCTTCGTGGATCACAAAGAAGTCGACTTGATCGGCATCGAAGCCGGAGGACGCGGCGGGAAAGCTGGCGACCATGCCGCTCCTCTCAGTCACGGACAACCCGGTATCCTGCACGGGAGTTTCAGCTACGTCATGCAAGACGAAGACGGACAGACCTCCGATGTCCACTCGATCAGCGCCGGTCTCGATTATCCCGGCGTGGGGCCAGAACACAGCTATTGGAAGGCGACTGGTCGAGCGACCTACAGGTATTGCGAAGACAAAGAGGCAATGGCTGGGTTCGACGCACTCGCGCGAACGGAAGGAATCCTGCCAGCATTGGAAAGTTCCCACGCCATCGCAAAGGGAATGGAGATTGCCGCCGATCGTTCCTCGGACGAAGTCGTGGTCATCTGCCTATCGGGCCGAGGCGACAAAGATACTGCCGAGATCGCTCGCTTGCGAGAAGAGATGGCAGAGGAAATGACATAGTGCCACGCTACTTCGCGTGTCCCACCGGGATTGCTACACAAAACATCCGTACACCGCATTAGTTCTCGATTAAGCCAATAAAATAGACCGACCTTCAGTTAACACCGAAAATCGAATTCATGTCCTCCATCGACCAACTATTCTCAAAACTACGTTCCGAAAATAAGAAGGCATTCATGCCCTTCGTTACCGCGGGCGACCCCAATCTCGAATTCACTTCCGCCGCGCTTCAGCGGCTGTCGAATGCCGGTTGCCACTTGTGCGAAGTCGGTATCCCGTACAGCGATCCAATCGCCGATGGTCCCACGATTCAGGCGTCGTATACGCGAGCTCTGGACAAGAAGGTCAAGCTGAGCGGAATTCTCGAGATGCTGAAAGAAGCGACTCCGAAAATGACGGCGCCCGCTGTCACAATGGTAAGCTATGCCATTATTTATCGTTACGGTTTGCAAAAATACGTTGACGACGCCAGAGCGGCGGGAGTGGCTGGAGCAATCGTTCCCGATCTGTTGCTCGAGGAGGCTGCGGAATTCTCGGCGATATGTCGCGCCGCCGATTTCAGTCTCGTACAACTTGTAACACCAACAACTCCTCGGCCTCGCGCGATCGCGATCGCGAATACCTCGAGCGGATTTATCTACTACGTCTCGGTCACGGGAATTACGGGCGAACGTCAAGAGTTACCAGCGGAGTTGTTGGACAATGTCGCGTGGCTGCGGGAGCAAACCGAATTGCCCGTTTGCATCGGTTTTGGCATCAGTACTCCGGAGCACGTCAAGAAACTGGCGCCGGTTGCCGACGGTCTGATCGTTGGTTCCGCAATCGTTCGTCGTATCGCAGAAGCCGCTCGACGCGACGATCAAGAGGTCCTGGATGATGTTGAGCAGTACGCGAAATCGCTTTTGGCAGTCATCTAGAGGCAATTTACAAAACGCAATTTCCAAATGACAAACAAGCAACAAATCGAATCGAACTACGCAGATGATGAAAACTAGCTGAGTCTGCCTTTGGTAATTTGAGATTTGTTACTTTTGATTTGATATGTTTAAATTTGTTGTTTGAAATACGGTGTCTGGCCAATTCACTGCGGTGTTAACGCGTCTTCCTTGCGCGTTCTACAATCCGAAAAAGTCGCAATATTGCACCAAGTGTTCAATGGTCGCGGGAAAAAAAATACAGGCTAAAACCCTATTGCGGTTGGAGTTGTGGTGTCAAATTAAGTCAACCTTGACCCGCCTTCCAATTCGCAAGTAGAGTGGACTTAGGGGGATGGTTCCCATTCCAGGTGACAACGTCGACCGAACAGCAATCTAAGTTATGGTGATCCAAGTATAAAGTTAACGATCCCAGTAACTAAAGATTGGCGTACTTGTTCGGCGACTCAGTTTGCCGTTTTCGCAGCGGAGGGAGGTTTCCATGACGCTGGACAAGGCGAGTAGTACCGTTCGGCGATTCTTCGCAGGGGTCGCTGAGTACATTTTCCAGGCAGAGCTTGGTGTCGTTGACCCGCCGCTGGTCGACTATCTAACCGACATGCTGATTCGATTTCTCCGTATGGACGTAGTCCACAAAGTACGGGCACTCAATGGCAAACCAGTCTTGCAAGTTGCCGACATGGTGGCCGAGGCCAATGAACGACTCGGCGATGCTCGGCGCGCCGTCCATCAACACATTGGTGACTACACATTGTTCTGGGCTGGACTCTATCCCGAAACGCTTCGGAAGCTCAAGAACCAACATACGAAGGATCATTTCGTCGACTACTGTTCACAAGGAAAACGAGCGTATTTGATCGCCAGTACGATCGAAAGTAGTCAGCAGCAGGACGTTCCAGCGGAAGTACTGACGCGATTGAGCGAACAATTTGAGATGTGCGCGTACGGATTGCGAGAGGTTCGACGCGAGTGGGAACGGCGCGACGACGATGGTCGGCGAAGTTCAATTCTGCTCGTCTAGAGACGACGATATGATTGTTGCCGCGATCTTGGCGGCCGACTGTTAGGTCACCAAGCCCTTGGTCACCAGCATGAATACGTCTTCGAGCGTCGGCTCTTTTTCCGCGAAGTTGGATAGTTTGACGTGCTGTCCGATCAATTGATTTAACAGTTCGGCAACGCCCGCGTCGTCTGTTTCCAATTCGATGACCGCTTTGTTGTTGTCGATTTGGATGTCGCGCAAGTGTGGTGAACTGCGGAGCACAGAGACACCGATGTCTTGGTTCTCGAAAAACTTCACTTCAATCACGCGGTTGCCACGGATGCGACGATATACGTCTGCAATCGGACCGTGCATTAACAGCTGACCACGCTCAATAATACCGATGGAAGTACAGCAGTCGGCGAGTTCGGTGAGGATGTGGCTGGAGATCAGAATCGTCTTGCCCATGCGCCGAAGTTCTTTTAGCAGAGCTTTGACTTCAACGCGCGCTCGAGGATCCAGACCGGATGCGGGTTCGTCCAGGATGAGCACGGGTGGATCGTGCACAAGGGTCTTGGCCAAGCAGAGACGTTGTTTCATCCCTCGCGACAATCCGTTGACGAAGTCGTCCCGCTTGTGCCCCAAGTCCAGAAGCTCAAGTACGTCGGCGATCACTCGTTTACGTTTTGTGCGGCCGATGCGATAGGCGACGGCGAAGAAGTCGAGAAATTCCCAGACCTTCATTCCATCGTAGACGCCGAAGTTGTCGGGCATGTAGCCAACGCTTTGGCGGACATTCATCGGGTCTTGTGTGACGCGATGACCGTTGACGATGCCCTCGCCTCGGGAGGCTTTGAGTAGCGTAGCGAGAAATCGAATCGACGTACTCTTGCCAGCCCCGTTGGGCCCAATAAAGCCAAACATCTCGCCGGCGCCAATTTTCAAGTTCAAGCGTTCGACGGCTGTAAATTCACCGTAGTCTTTGCCGAAGTCGATTAGTTCGATCATTTTACTTGTTTGAATCTGTAATTGAGTTGTCTGTTGTTGAACCCGCGCCGACGGAAACAGTACCGTTGGCTACGACTCGATTGGCTGAAGTTTTCTGTTGTTCGTTGAACTTACGTCGTCGTCAGTTGAAGTGGACGGCGTAGCAGGATCTAGTGGTTCGTCTAATGGTCGCAGGTTGTCGTCGATCGTCGGTTGCTTTAGTCGAAAGTCGCGGACCGAATTGACGTCTTGTCGGGGGGCCTTATACTGGGGCCGATCCAAGTGAACCAAAACCATCGTTCGTACTTGCGACTGTGAGACCCGTGGTTCAATGTCGAATCCGGGTAAGTCCACGTCAGTATAGCCAACTAAACGACTCTCACCTGGAACGATAC
>JBLHLE010000227.1:0-8409 GCA_047620805.1 Pirellulaceae bacterium | reverse complement strand
GATTAATTAGAGGGGGTCCCGGAATTCGTTCGCCAGAATAGCTGTCGTACGGCATTTGGTATCGCGGCCAGCTCAATTCGCACTGGTTCAATTCGCACTGGTTCAATTCGCACTGGTTCAATTCGAATCAAGCAGATTGTCACTCGGAGCGCCAAATAGCAAGGCGTACTGAATTCAAAGCGACGGAATTCCTGGACACCTTTATTAACAAATCGACCCGCTGTGGTGATCACCCCGCAGCCATACCCTCATTCAAATTGGAGAATTTATCATGTCTCGACCTGGAGCCGTAACATTCAAAGGAACGCCGATGACTTTGGTTGGTGAAGCAGTCGCAGTCGGGCAACCGGGCCCGGCATTCCAGCTTCACTTTTTCGAAGGTGGCCTGCATACGTTGACCAACGAGGATCTGAAAGGCAAGCCGACATTGATCAGCGTCGTTCCTTCTCTGGACACAGGCGTTTGCCAAATCCAAACCAAGAAATTCAACGACGAAGTTGGTTCGCTTGGTGATTCCGTCAATGTCGTCACAGTCAGTCTCGACTTGCCCTTCGCCATGAATCGTTTCTGTGGTGCCGAATCGATCGAAAATCTGCGAACGGCCAGCGACTACCAAGATCGCTCCTTTGGCAACAATTGGGGCATGCTAATTGACGAGTTAAAGCTGTTAGCGCGCGGCGTATTCGTCCTCGATGCCGCAGGCAACGTCGTCCATGCCGAAACCGTCGGCGAAGTTACCGACGAACCCAACTACGAAGCGGCTCTCTCGGCTCTTAAAGGCCAACTCTAAGTCGAAACGAGTTACTGTAAACGAAAAACTAAGTCCTCCCTGCCATACATTTGTCGGGAGGGCTTTTTTGTTGCGTCTGCCGATTGGGCAACGTCGATTGGGCAACGTCGATTGGGCAACGTCGATTGGGCAACGTCGATTGGGCAACGTCGATTGGGCAACGTCGATCGATGAATTCAAAATTGGCCGCGAAACAAACTTCTGAAAAAACGGCGTTCTGCTGTAACACTTCTGCGGAAAAAGGTTCTTAGTAAGTAACGAAATCGGATTCCGTTTAGCGAACGAATGTCGCCCGTCGTCATTCGAGCGTAGCGGTGTCCGCGCGAGTGTCATTCTCCCGCTCACACTCGTGTTCGCGCGACAACGTGCCGTCATCAGCATGCCGTCATCAGCGCGAGCGGTCAATGCCGACCGCACGTCCCACCTTTTTGTCAATCTCGATCAAAGAACTCGAAATTACGGCGCTCGCTGTGCGCGCCGATTGAATCGCCTACATCTGCTTGTGGAGAATCGCAGACTATGACTAAGAAGCAAATTCGCCAACGCCGCATTAACATCCGCCGCCAAAAGCTAAATCGAAAACTGCGAGTTGAATCTTTGGAAACGAGACAACTCATGGCTAGCGATTTCCCGACAATAGAGTCCGTTGAACTTAACGCCGACCAGGTTAACCCACCCGACTTGGAACGCGGTCCGCAACTGACAAGCTGGCAACAGCAGCGAAGTGAAATCCGTTCGCTGGATATTCGATTCAGTGAACCGATGCTCATTGCTGCAAGCGATCTGCAATTCCAACACCTGGGAGCAAACGCTGACGTCGACCCCGACACCGTTATTCCACTGGCCGACGATCAATTAAGTTTCCACAACAACACGTTAACGATTAATTTGACCACCACAGAAATTCCGGACGGAGTTCTTCAACTTCGAGTGCTTGCGAGCGCTACCGACGGCGACGGCAATCCGCTCGATGGCAACCGCGATGAGTTGGGTGGCGACGCGTTTCAGCACTCGGGTAATTGGGACAACAAGTTTTACAAATTCAAATCAGACTTCAACGGCGATACTGGCGTCTCCACGCTCGACTTCAGTACTTTCTCGTATTGGTATGGCCGGCCAGTTCCGATCGCACCAAGTTACACAGATCTGAATGGCGACGGCGGCGTGGGCATTACAGACTTTTTCGAGTTGAATCGTCAATTCGGTCGAGGTGTAAAATTCCCCGCTCAATTGGCTCCTCAAGCTGCAGCCGACAGCGGTTCAGTCTTGGCCAACCAAACTTTGCGACTAAACGTGCTCGCAAATGACTCCGACGACAATGGGGACGACTTGAACATTGTCAACATTAGTGGTCGCCCCGACGTGCTGACAATTAGTTCGACCGGCAAGTGGATTGAATTCACCCCCGCCAGACAATTCCAGCACTTGGCCGCGGGCGCGATTGAAGACTTGGCGTTCAGTTACACAATCAGTGACGGCCACAGTAACACGAGTACCGCAACGGTGGCATTGACCATAACCGGTGTCCCGGGACTAAAACCTCAGCCGGACTTCGTTACGCTTTCGGAAGACACACCGATATATCTGCTAACTCCAGCGATAATGAGTAATGACGTTCGGCTAACTCTCGATGACGAACTTACAGTAGTCGCCGTTAACGACGTGTCGACCATTGGCAACGTCTCTCTTGCGCACGGACACCTCGCGTATTCGCCCAACGACAAGTTCGATCATTTGGGAGTCGGCGAAACGACGACTGACACTTTCACGTATACAGTCCGGGACAATCACGACAATTCAGCCACGGCTACTGTCACAGTGCAAATCAACGGCGAGAATGAACTGCCTAGTATCGCGTCGCTCGGCATCGCCCCCGAGAACCCATTGCCGTCACAAGCGATTGCCATTTCAGCAAACGGCGTGTCCGATCTCGATGGAACGATTCAGGAAGTTGACTTCTATCTGGATGTCGATGGCGACGACCAACTCGACACCGCCGTAGACCAATTACTAGGAATCGACAGCAATGGCGCGGACGGCTGGTCGCTCGACTTGCCGCCGAATTCCTTTACCGCTGACTGGCACACACTATTTGCGACTGCCGTCGACGACAGCGGCGCGCAATCAAGTACCAAGCAGAACATTCAATTTCACGCCGACAACGATTTTCGCATCGAAAGTTTCCGCGCAGACGGTCGAGAACTGCACGTCAAATTGGCGATCGATCGGCCAGATCGTATCAATGGTTCGGCAACGATTGCTATCCACGATTCTATTGACGGGCAACAACTGGGCCGAGAAGTTGGCAGGGTCACCGTTGCCGAAAACACTTTGCGAAATTCAGACAGCCACGAAGTCGCCGTACCGGTGACCATCGACCCCAACAGTGACGCGACGTATTTGATCGCCAGCATAGTCCTTTCTGAAGAACAGCCAGAATCTAATCCAAACAACAACTCGGTGAAACTGAATAGCGGCGTGTTCATCGATTCAAACCGAGTTCTCCATATCCATGGCAGTCAGTTGGACGACGTCGTTGAGATCGATCAAACCGCGACGCTCGATGTACGATTCGACTCTAAGATAGCTGTCGATGTTAACAACGATGGCCGCATTGACGGTAGCGACATCAATGACCTCACCGACTTCTTGAATACTCGCGACGCCACACCTTGGCGAAATCCAGTCAATCCCTGGGATGTGGACGGCAATGGCTCCGTCTCGCCGACAGACGCTCTGCTAGTTGTTAACGATGTCAACAGCCACGGAGTGGGGCGTCCGGTTCCATTGGACGCCGCAGCAATTGCGCCATTCCTCGATATTAACGGTGACAGTTTTGTTAACGCCACTGATGTCATCCAGCTCACCAACTTCCTCAACCGCACCCCCAACGCGTGGAACAACTCGACGAACCCACTGGACGTCAACCAAGACGGACAAGTTGAACAGAGTGACCTCGACCTGATCTTTGCAGCACTCGATAAACCTCTTCCAGGTGACGTACTCACTCGCCCCATTCCAACGACATCCGACTCACCTTTCTTAGACGTCAATGGCGACAACCTCGTTACGAAACTCGATGCCGACTTGATCCTAAATCACCTGCGTCCGACAAGAGGCCACAATTCATTAAATCCAATGGACGTCGACCGCAATGGAATCGTCAATAATGCCGACCAAAGCGACCTCTATGACCAACTGATGCGTTTCGGCGAAGGTCTCTATTTCTCGCTTACTGGTCGCAACCCGGGCTTCGATATCGATGCCGACGAACACATCACTTGGCACGATTACGATTTACTAATAAACCTAATGCACGTCCAATCCCGTTTCGGAAACGCCCCCAATCACAATGCCACCTCTCCGTACGATGTAAATGACGACGGCATAATCGACGAAGCAGACGCTGATGAAATCATGCAATTTCTGGGTGGGAACGTCTATCGATACGAAATCGATGAAGTCGCGAATGTGCGCATCCATCTGCGCGATGGGAACGACGCGCTGGAGACGGACATTGGGTCCAACCTTCGTCCTGAATTTCAGTTGCGGACGCATGTCGTTGCGGGGGAGGGCAACGATGTCGTTTCAGGTGGCAATGGCAACGATTTCCTCGATGGCGGCAGCGGCACTGACACAATCGTCGGCGGCGGCGGGGACGACATTTTGCTGGGCGGAGATGGAAATGACATCCTCCGCGGCGGTAGTGGTGACGATATCATCGACGGGCAACGAGGAAACGACCTTTCGTATGGAGACGCGGGAGATAACCGGCTTGTTTCCAGCGAAGTATACGAACGCCTTTACGATGGCGAACAAAGCCAAATCCAAATTCGATCCAGCAGCGCCCAGTTAGTTACGACAGGTTTTGACGGCCAGTCGATCCAAGTGGACTTGATGTCTACACTGCCCAATCAACAATACACCCTCGACGAAATCGAGTGGCTGCTGGGCTCATTTGGTTCAGCGAATTTCGTCGACGCGATCGATGGTCAGTGGGCGAGAATTCCCACCGCCAAGTCCGCAACACGTGGAGTTGTTTTCATCACAGCAATGAACATTGACGCCAACGGAAATCGGCTCCAGCGGGTGGGTACTACGAGACTCATTATTTCAGAGATTCCAACCAACCAAGCTGCAATCGTCAACGGCGGATTTGAAGAACCACAACTTCCGCACGACGGCTGGGATGTGTTTACGCAAGAGGAGCTAACCGGCTGGGATATTCTCGAAGGGCCACGCAACCCCGGGCCGTTGGCCGAAATCCATCGCGGTCTGTTCGGCGGTCCTGCAGAGGGCGTTCAATACCTTGAAATGGATGGAGACCAAAACGGGCCTAACGGAACGCCCATCCAAGGCACGGAAAGAGGGTCCATAAAGATCGGGCAATTTGTCGACACTCAACCCGGAAAGACCTATCGCCTAAGTTTCGACTTCGCCGCTCGACCTGGCACGAACCTCATGGACAACGTGGTAAAAGTCGTCGCAGTCGATACGCATTCGGCTGCGACACTCAATGAGCAAACTTATTCGGCCGCCGCAAAATACGCCCGCGAAATCGCTTGGAATACCCAACACTTCTACTTCACTGCGAGTGGTTCTAACACTCAAATTTCATTTGCTGACGAAGGAGTCAACAATACGGTTGGCACCTTCTTGGACAATGTCTGGCTCCACAAACCCACTGTCGATGTCGATGTCGACGCCAACAATGATGGCGTCATCAATTGGGCCGATGATCAAGTCACAACCAACAGTCGCGGGCACGTCGTCGCACTCAACTCAGGGGTCGCCGAAGTACAACTGAACGTCGATCACGTATCGAGCCTTCGCAGCGCGGACGGTTGGAAAGTAGTTGCTGAGATCCTCGAACCGAATGCCGGCGTGAAAATCTGGGATAGCCCGCAGAGACTTCAACTCCTTGGTATCGACCGGTTAGAATTCGAGCCCGAGAACATGCCTGGCTCGATTTGGGTTGAACCGACACGAACTGGCCAATTCCATTTAAAATTGTCGCTACACGCTGGTCATCAAACAACTCAACGGCCCGTCGCTTTCGATCAAGCCGCAGTATTCTCGATGGCCGAAACTAGCGAAGACGCGCCGCTTGCTTTCACCTTCCACCCTTACGACACTTTGATTCCGATCGGCGAATCCTTGCTTTCCAACCTCGGAGCTCAAGTGCTAGTCACGCCCGCAGGAGTCGTCCATTACGATCCGACGCAAGCCAGTCAACTACAAGCCTTGACTGCAGGCGAATCCATTGAGGACTGGTTTTATTTTCGCGGACAAGGCTTCCTTTTCCAACATGTTCCGGTTGTAGTCCACGGCGTAAACGATGCTCCAGTAATCACACCAGTCGACGACATTCAAATCAATCCTGGCGATCCGCTCGTACTGCCGATCGAGATCACGAACATCGACTCCACCGGTTTCGGGACAGGCAATACATCACAACTGCAGATTTTGGAAGGCCCCGCGGGACTAGTGGTCGATACGGAAACCAACACGTTGACTTGGCAAACCACTGTTGATCAACCGCCGCAGACTTTCGATATAGTGCTTCAGGTCGGAGTCAGCGGCCAAGACATTGACAATATGGCGGGAGGCTTTTCCAGCGAGATCATCTCTGTCTCGGTGGCGGCGACCGATACTAACCACGCGCCGATCTACCCCAGGGATATCTACCTGGCAATCGATGAAGGTGAACTTGTCACCCAAAGTGTTCGCGCCACCGAATTGGATCCGGGGCAATCGCTAACTTATTCCATTGTCTCCGATCGGCTCACACCTCCGACAGCGACGATCGATCCATCTTCTGGCCGACTTCACTGGTTGAGCACAGAAGACGATGGCGGGCAGTCCCACCGAATCGTAGTGCGAGCGACCGATGACGGGGCCGGCCAATTGTCCGCCACGCGCAACGTTTGGATTGACGTCGCGGAAATCAATCAGGCACCTGAAATAAGAGGACTGGACCAGACGACCGTTGCAATTGGCGAAGTCATGACCGCGTACGTCGACGGCTTCGATGCCGACGTTCCGCAACAGCATCTCAGTTACAATTTGATCGGTGATGTGCCACTGGGACTTGAACTCGACGAAGCGGGTTGGATTACCTGGTACGCCGATACGTCCGTAAATGCCGGTCAATATAGTGTCACCGTTCAAGTCCGCGACGATGGAAATACTTTGCTCGCTGCCGAAAAGACTCTGGTTATCGACGTTATCCCACCGTCATCTCCTGGAATATTGACCTCATTTTTGGACACCGACGAAATCTACCCTGGAGAAGAAGTAACGCTCGCTATCGTTCTCGACACACGTCCCGATTCGACCATCAATCAAATCGAGTGGTACGTCGACATGAACTACAACGGCGACATTGATAACGTGGCGCCAGCGGCGGACCTGCTCGTTGCGACAACCACGACCGGTAGCGATGGAATCTACGAAGTTACGCTCGCGGCTAACGATCTTCCGACGGGCAATTTGGCGATATTCCCGCTCGTTGACGACAACTACGGGCAATCCGGGACTACCGCTCCATTCACTCTCACCGTCCACGGTGACACGCCACCCAATAACACTCCGCCAACCCTGACCGTGCCCGGTGAAGTCGAAGTGGAGGCTGGCGACGTCGCGAATTTCACGGCATTCGCCACCGACGCGGACGGCGACAACATTTCTTATTCGCTGGTCTTCGCACCGGACCACGCGACCATCGACGACAATGGCAACTTCGTTTGGCAAACAACCACCGAGCAAGAGGGACTTCGAATGCCAATCCTCGTCCGAGCCTACGACGACGGCACGCCATCAGTCTCCGCTCTCGAGTACTTGATTTTGAACGTGAAAGAATCTACCAGAGGACCTACGATAGAAACTATACCAACGCTGACTGCCGTCGAAGGAGAACTCTTCACATACCAGATCGCCGAAGGTGTCGACAATGTCGGCGGCGCGATCCAGTTTCAACTCTTCGGCAATATTCCCGATACCATGCACATAAATTCGTCGACCGGCGCAATTAGTTGGTTCCCGACCGAATCGGCGAGCAACGAAACACTCCAGCTCGACCTCTCCGCCACGACAGAGAACGGTGCAGTGACCACGGTCCCATTGAGTTTGGACTTGATCGAGCAGAACGATGCACCGTCGCTGGCTCCGATCCAGCCGATCGTCGCGCGGCCCGATCATCCGGTCTCGTTCACGGCCCATGGTACAGACAACGATCTTCCAGCGCAGATGCTGACCTACCACCTGGAAAACGTTCCCAGTGAACTGGCCGATGCAGTCTTGGACAACATCACAGGAGATTTCTATTGGACACCAACGGCGGCCCTCGCTGGACAACAGCTTGCATTCACGGTCGCGGTTTCGGATTCAGACGGAGCGGTGGCTCGTCAGCAAGCGAAAATCCACGTCGATGCAAATGTTGGCAGCGATTTACGACTTAGCCCCTTGGCCGACATCGTCGTTCACGAGGGCAATTGGGTCAACTTTGTCGCAACGACGACTGAACCGTTTGGGGGGCGATTGATCTATAGTTTGGTAAACGAGCCAGCCATCGCACTCAGTGCCACGTTGAATCCCAATAGCGGACAATTCGACTGGCC
>JBLHLE010000226.1:0-8413 GCA_047620805.1 Pirellulaceae bacterium | reverse complement strand
AAGCAAAGGCGTTAACGACCGACGTCGATTTTGAGCAAACTCCATTTACGCACCCGATCTTTGCGGACGACGCCTCAATCTTTGTGCTCAAGGGGCCCGCCGTTCCAGCGCAACTGGGAGCGATCCTCACCGACGAAGACCTGCACAATGCTAGAATCCCAGGCGAGCCAAATAAGAAACTGCCCGAGCAGACGCTTCATCTCTGGAACTGGAACGAATCAAGCACTAGCCGAGTAACCTCCATCCCGGCCATTCACGGCACGACCGCACTTAGTCCCGACGGTACAGAATTGCTTCATTCGTCTGGTGTGACCGTCGACACTCAAACGGGTAACTCACGAAAACTCAAAGGTTTTGAAGTCAATATTGGTGAGCGGATTTGTAAATTGAAATTCTCACCTGCGGGTAGATACGTGTTGGCCTGGCTGTTGCCCGAAGCCGCCCCCAAGAATACCCAACTGCGAATTATCGACATAACGGAAGAGAAAGTGATGGCGCAATTCGCTGCAGGCTGGTACGCTGCTTTCAATCCCAGCGAGAGCGTAGTGGTTTATACTCGCCCCGTCCCAAACACGCCCCGCACCGACGCCATTCAACGCTTCGATCTCCAGCCACAACAGCAAGCCGCCTTACAATCCGTCTTGGCCTACACGCCCTTGTTTGAGATTCATGAAGCTGAGCAGTTAACTACGGCCGACACAACAATGGAATCAGTTGGAGTTACCGTCTCGCCCGACGGAAAACTTCTCGCAGTCAGCTACAGCTACGGTAAAGTCTTCATTTGGGAACTAGAGTCCGCGAAACTCGTCTCGTACAAGCGTCTATTCCGGAAAGGCAAGCGGGACAAATTCTTCGCGGCAAAGCAAATGCGTTTCTCACCAGATGGAAAACTCTTGGCGATGGCGTCTGGCTCTCGGCTCAAGATTATTCAAACTGCCGATGGTGAACAAATAGCAGAACACTACGACAGAGCAACCCCTCAAATCGCTCACATGCGTTGGTCCGCGGATTCGCAACAGATCCAACTGCTTTCGTACTCGACGATTAAAACGCTCCGATCCGGCGGTGGTGCCGAATCAGTCGCGTCGGAAATGCTGCCTCGACTGTATCGATGGAACTGGAAGACGGGACCGCCTCTACCGACGCCGCATATATCGCACGACGAACAGTAAATCCAAAGCCTAACGCAACACCTAACGCAACACCTAACGCAACACCTAACGCAACACCTAGCTGGGAGATTCGAAATGCACAGGGCGCGGCTGCTTTCAGTTCTGTTGTTTATCACTTGTATCGTAACCGTCCAGGCTGGCCTTCGCGGGCCGGGCAAGTTTTCCGGCCGCGTGATCTTTGACCGTTGGGACGGCTGCTGTTTGTACAGCGGGGTCTACATCACCTACGTCTCCGAGGCGGTAAAAGAAGGCCTTCGCGAGCGCGCAGACCAATGGGTCCAAGTTGACGCCTCGAAAGTCTCCCAGCCACACAATCCGGGCGACGGCTTGATCCAAGCATTCAAGTATTTGGGACCAGCTCCACCAAGTCGATCGACATGGATTATCACCCACGACGTCGAACTAACCGTTACACCCATTTTCGGTGGAGACCGCGCACCGCGTTTCTCCATCCAAGTTACCAATCGGGGCGAAGGTGAAGTCAAACTCTTTAACAACGAGCTCGCCCCCACCTTGTTTGCCGAGCGAAAACCAAAGCTGTTTAGCGCACCCGATGGTCCCTCGGTGGCTTGGGTCACGCGCCAGGGTTTTGTAATCTCCGGTTCCGGCGAACCTCGCATGGAAGGCAACATGCTACAAGACGGATCGCCAACGTGGAAAGTCGACCGACCGCTAAAAGCAAATCCGCTTCTCAAACGCGGGGAAACTCAGGAAGTGCAAATAACATTTAGACTGCCTGCAGGTGAATACGATTTCCTGGCTGCCTATGGAGCCAACAACGGAAACGGACTCGCCTCCCCGTTGTACGCGTTTGACGTCGATGAAAACAATCGCGCCACATTCGTTCCCCGCGGGGACTCCGATACTCCAAGTGATCGCTAACGATGTCGGACGACACGTGCCTTTCGTGTTATCTATAATCTTACAACGAGTACTGAATAATGCTTTTCAAATATCTCCCCACAACGACCGCGTTGTTTTTCCTGATGAGTTCGTTTTTGCAAGCCGAGGACATTTGGTCCAAGGAGGTCAACGGGCTAGAAGCAAGATTGTTGATCATTGAAAAACCAACTGCGCAAGGACCGCGATACCTCATACCGCATCTGGAACTTCGCAACGCGCGCGATTTCCCCAACGCGATGAACGAATTGGAGATTGATGTGAGCAAAAACAGCCTTAAACTCGAGATCGTCGATAGAGCAGGAAAGGCCTTGCCCTCAGGCTTCAGCGTGCGCAGCGGCCCCGACTCTGCTCTCAAGAAGGTCATCCTTCCATACAAAAGCTTCATCCGTATCAACCTCGAAGGTAAAGGTTGGGGAATCGGCACCAGCCTCACGGCCGTCATGCCCAGCGACAGCGAGTTCTTTAGTTTCACCGAAGCAGAAAACGGTACGTGCTACCTCCGTGTGACTCTAGAAAACAAGAAGGGCGTCCGCAATTGGAGAGCCTGGGATGGAAAAATCGACGTTCCGCAAGTGCTCGTCGAGTGGAACTCGAAGCGACCTCAGCAATGACCCTGTAGTTGGCTAACCTCGCTGCGCGATCGTCGCGAACATGAGGCGGCCCGAACATGAGGTGGGCTGTTCGGCGCGAAGACATTAATAAGCGCACCCCCTCGTGCCGTAGCCTGCCAGGCTGTGAATTCCTGACAGGGACGCCGACGTCTTGACCAACTGCGCTCTGCGCTTCGCGCAGATAGACATAAAAACCATCGCCGGACGTCGCCTGCCGATCAGGCAGCCTGCCTGGGCTACGTATTCGAAAACGTCGTTGTCACTGCTGCAAAAATGACATTCACAGCCTGGCAGGATATGTTACGAGAGTTGTTCGCAACGCGATCGTAAGATACGACATCAAGTCATCAATTCGGTGAGCGGTCCGGTTTGCTCGAGGACTTTGAGGTTTGGGTCCGCCACTCCGCAGCCTATTTCTCGTCTTTAATGACGCGGATCTTGATATCTGCACTATGTAATGTTGAGTAAGACGCGAGTAAGACGCGACGAAAACGCTCTTACTCGCTCTATGAAGTCCGTTAGAATAGATAACACTCGCTGTCCAGCGTTGCCCCCACACATTGGAATTTAGTCACGACCGCAATTCCTGCCCCATCTGAGTGGATTGAGTCTGTCAGCCAACTCGCATTTCCCGATCGAACGAACCAACGAATCCAGGATTTGATGGATCGCAACAACGAGGGACAACTGACTCCCAGCGAGTTCGAAGAATTGGAATCGCTGGTGGAAATGAGCGAATCGTTGGCCTTAGTCCGAGCCGAAGCTTTGCGTTTGCTCGGTCGCAAACCGCAATGATCTCGTGGAACGACATTGAGCAACCCGTCATTTCTCGCGCTGAGGATCGCTGCGAATACTGCAAGATGCATCAGTCTCTCCAAGGCGCGACGTTTCACGTTGAGCACATTACTCCCAGTTCGAGAGGAGGCGACAGCAAACCTCCCAATCTCGCTTTGGCGTGCCCCAGCTACAATCTGCGCAAGTCGGACCGCACCGAAACCCCGGATCCCCAAACCGGATTGCTCGTCCCATTTTTTAACCCCAGAACGAATAAATGGGGGGCTCACTTTAAGTGGGACGGATTCACGATTCAAGCAGTGTCGGGCATTGGCCGAGCAATGCTTGCGGCACTTGACTTGAATCATCCGCGTCGCCTGAAAATACGGCGGGCCGAAGCCATGTTCGAGTTATTTCCACCGCCGTAGGATTCTATTTCGACTGTCTATGATCTCTTGTCCAGAGCTTCCGAATTGCGTTTATCGAATCTGCTTCAGCGCATGATCGATCGCGGTTTTTGCTGGGCCAGCGGCTTTAGATTGCGCTCGCTTCAGAGCTTCGACTGCGGGTTCGCCAATGGCCGTTAGTGCTGCCGCAGCGGCGTTGACAAGCTGGATGTCGTCCGATGCCAGTTGTGCAGCGAGAGCTGGTACAGCTGGGCCCGTTGCAAACCATTGCAATTGCATTGCGAGAAATGTTTTCGTTGCGGCAGATCGCTCGTCGAGAAGAGCGGCCGCATAAAATTGCTCCAATCGCGCGCGGTCTTTTTGCCGGTCTTGGGCACCGGTGTGGATAACAAGACCGTGCAGCAATAAACGCGTCTTCCAGTCTTTACCATTGTCGATGTCGCCGAGCGAACCGATGACGCTGTTAATTGCACTCTCACCCTGTTTCAGTAGGTCATCAAACAATTTCGCAGCAGCTGCAGGGTCTAGACCGGGATTGCGACGGCCATCTTCAAGTTTTGGGATACGCTCGAGCCAAACATTGGCGACAGATTCTAGTTGAGGCATGATTATTTCACTTGTGAATTGTATTGCTTGTGTGCTGTCCAATAAATTGCCAAGTCTTCAGCCGTCTTCTACAGATGCCAAGGTGCTCGCATTGGCTGATTGATGATTCGGTTCGCTTCTTCGTCACCGATCGCGCGTTCGGTTTTGGGATCGAATTGAATCGTGCGTCCTGTCCTGATGGCGACGTTGGCGAGATGCATGATGCTGGACGTGTAGTGCGCTGCTTCCGCATTGCCGCCTGGCTGCCTGCGCGTCTTGACAGCCTCGCCAAATCCGATCATTTTCTCTTCGTTAGGAATTCCATCCAATTTTGACTGCTCCGCCGCCGTCAGATCATTCCTAGTTAATCGGCGTTCCTCCAAGCCCGACGGCTCGCCCCATTCACCGCTATCCAAAATTAATTCGACGCCATCGGCATAGGTAAACTTGACCCATCCCCAGGGACCGGTCACATCTGGGTGAGCGGGCGGCGCGGACACTTCAACTTTGATCGGATGAGTATTGTCCTTACCCAGTCGATAGGCGATCGGGTCGAGATAATGTTGTCCCATGTCACCGAGTCCGCCGCCATCGTAATCCCAGTACCCGCGATGCATACCGCCAAATCGTGGCGAGTGGAACGGGCGGAGAGGAGACGGGCCGCAATACAAATCCCAGTCCAGATTCTTGGGTGGCTCTGCCGGAGTGACATTGATCGGCCCCGACCACTGCTTAACTTTGAAGCCACCTTTCTTCACGACGCGAACTTCGCGTCCTTTGGCAAAACCCGCGCGAATAATTTTACGGCTCTCTGCGCCACTTCCATTAGCTTCGCCAAAGCGACCGTAGGTTCCAATTTGAAAGACCTGTCCAGTTCGTTTAACGGCTTCGATAACCGCTCGCCCTTCGGCGATGAACCGCGTCATCGGTTTCTCGCAGAGCACGTCTTTGCCCGCATCCATCGCAGCAATCGAAATTAGTGCATGCCAATGCGGCGGCGTAGCAATTGCGACGATATCCAAGTCTTTCCGTTCGAGTAATCTGCGGAAGTCGGTATACCTCGTCTTATTATCCGCCGAGCCCACGAATTTCACATCGCATTCTGCGATCTTGCGGATGTTAAGCTTGTGGTTTCCACTAAGATCTTTGAAGGTTCCCGGACCCCGTCCGCCAACACCAATCAAGGCCGCCCCGAAAGTCTCGCTGGGGGGAGTGTGATCGGGTCCCCCCAACACATGTCGCGGAACAATATCGAACAGTCCTATCCCCGCCGCGGCGCCAACGGCCCCCTGCAAAAACTTGCGACGACCACCAGACTCAACCTCTTTCGCTTTTTCATTCTTCGCAGACATCGCTACTTCCTTATGTTGGAATACCGCTGGTTAACACAGCTGGTAAACACTAATCGCTTCGGTAAATGAACTCAGTACATGAACGCTCCGTCGAGAGCGTAATTCTAGAGGTGAAGTTACTGTCGATGCAAACAATAGTGCCAGCCAATCGAAGAATCGACGAAAGCGGTTGCCGAATCCTCTATACTGTGAAATCCAGATGCTATTACTTGTAGATACCGCTACTTTCAGTTTCACCGCTTAGCGTCAGCAATTCTCGGCAAATCTACTCTTGTTTCGTGGAGCCACTGGACGTTACATAACGCTGGATATCGAACAACGTCCCCGCTTCCGCGCGAAGTGCCTTGTCACGACAGCGACAGCGACAATGACGATGACAATGACAATGACAATGACAATGACGACGCTATTATGAAACCAACTCTGCCAATAGAATGACATTTGCCACGTATTCCTATTCCATTCGCCGCACGCCGCCTAATGCCGCATTCACATTCGTCCTCTTTCCGATCGTCGCTGTGTTGTGCACTGACACTACTCGTCATTGCGATCTTGATTCCTGCTGCGCAGGGACAGTTGCTGGACGACACACCGCCCAACGTCGAAGTGCAGAATGCGGCGAAGCAACAGGGCGGCTCGCCAACGGAAAATTTGGATCAAGCCGAGTCCGACGCTAGAGCAAGCGAAGCTGCGGGAAAACTACTGTCGGGAAAACTGATCGCCGCGTTGATGTCGGTCATGCACTTTTTGGGAGCGCTGACGGCGATCCACGCGGTAATGTCGACGCGCACTCCGCAGGGAGCCATTGCGTGGGCGATCAGTGCCGTCACGTTTCCGTATATTGCCGTGCCGGCGTATTGGGTCTTCGGCCGATCTAAATTCGATGGCTACGTACTATTCCGCCGCTCGGAGTTCCTAGCGAACAACGACTACGCTCAGAAAGCGGGCGAGATGCTAAACCAAAATAAGTTGTTGCTCGTCCCTGAAAATCCACAACAGGAGAGCCAAGTTCGGCTGCTGAATCACATCTCGAATTTGCCTGTGACAACGCGTAACGACGCTGAGTTGTTAATCGATGGCGAGCAAACATTCGCGGCGATTTTTGCAGGAATCGCTGAAGCAAACGACTACATTTTGGTTCAGTTCTATATTCTTCGCGACGACGAACTGGGGCAACGGTTGAAGAATGCTTTGATCGAACGAGCTCACACTGGAGTGCGAGTCTATGTCCTGTACGACGAATTGGGAAGCAACAGCCTTTCCTCGTCGTATATTTCCGAACTGCATACGTCGGGAGTTGAAATCGTACCCTTCAACACTACGCAAGGGACCGGCAACACGCTGCGACTCAATTTCCGAAATCATCGCAAGATCGTTGTTGTCGACGGACAAATCGCCTACGTCGGCGGCCACAATGTGGGAGACGAATACGTCGGTAAGGACCCCGTACTTTCGCCATGGCGAGATACACACGTGGCGCTTCGCGGCCCCATCGTTCAGTGTGTGCAAGTGCCGTTCGTTGAGGACTGGCATTGGGCAACTGGAAATATGCTGGAACTGGCCTGGATTCCCGCCGCGTCACCCAATGGCAACATGGGAGCTGCTTGTATTCCGACCGGCCCCGCCGACGAACTGGAAACCGGCACGCTGTGGTTTCTCCACGCGATCAATTCAGCACTAGAACGTCTGTGGATCGTCAGTCCCTATTTCGTCCCCGACTCTCAACTACTTTCGGCACTTCAATTGGCTGCGCAGCGAGGAGTCGACGTCCGCATCCTCATTCCCCAGAAGCCGGACCACATTCTTGTCTACCTGTCCGCGCTTTCGTACCTGGAAGAAGCGGAGTCGGCCGGCGTAAAGATCTACCGCTACCAACCTGGTTTTCTACACCAAAAAGTGATGCTTATCGACAATCACGCATCCGCCATCGGTACCGCGAACCTCGACAACCGCTCGATGCGACTCAATTTTGAAATCACCATGTTGGTGCTGGACAAAGGCTTCGCAACGGAAGTCGAAACGATGCTGAATGCGGACTTCGCCAAGAGCAAACAAATCAACTCCGACGAATACACCAAACGCTCGCTGCCTTTCCGCTTCCTCGTCCGAGTCGCTCGTCTCATGGCCCCCGTTCTATAACTGACGGCTCTGTCGCTGACATTCACTTTCCTATGATAACTATTTCCATGATATCCACGCCCTGCCAGCGTGTGAATCGTCTTGTGAATTAATTGCGACGAACGGAAATGCTGCGACGCATCATCAAATACGCTATTATCTGGAAACAGTTTCGTTTCGAGATCGAGCCTTTTAGCCCGGATTATTCATGAGTAGAACTTAGCTCATTGCAATTCGTTTGTGGACATGAGTTTGTCGCCAACTTTCCCAAAACACGGCGCAATAGTAACCCGACGCGTAAGCGAGGAAACTCGCCGGATTTCCTCGCTTACGCGTCGGGTTACGAATAATCCGGGTTAGAGAATCGTGGAATCAATTAAGCATGACGGCAGCACTTCCATCAGACGCCCGTGAAGAATCGAATCCGGCTTGGTGGTTTTGGATCATCAGTGGACTCGCGTTAGTGTGGAACTTCATCGGGCTCACCATTT
>JBLHLE010000225.1:0-8417 GCA_047620805.1 Pirellulaceae bacterium | reverse complement strand
AAATTGAACTCAAAGCCGAACAAGACGATTGGATCTGGCTGCAAGCCAAGGATCGCAAGATCACGCCATGATGAAGGAAACGCTTCGCGGGGTTATCTACAGGACACGTGGCGAAGATTGTCGTGATGTCAGACGCCTTTCTTCAACCGAATGGCTAGAACGGGTGCGATAACCCGACGTGCTGCAGAGAAATCGAATCCATCCAATGGCGAGGCTTCCGACGAATAAATGAGCAGTCTCACCTAAAGAGTTGGCAAGCCTGTTTCTCGATGGAAGACGCATCACCGACGCTGGCCCCAGGCTGTTTCTTCTCTTAATGTTCAAAAATCAACGAAATGACTATGTCGCTATCATTTTGAGAAAATGTTTTGAAAAACGGCTATCGCTTTTTGAACACGGCAACCATTTGGTGTAGAACACCGTTGTGAATCTGAGCTGGAGCAGATCGTTCCGACCAGATTGGGCACTTCGAAGCGACTCGACTAACGCTTATCCCCGTGGGCAACAAACGTCTTTTTTTCTGAGCCGACTGGCTCCCGAACGTCATGATCGAAATACGGGATTGAGTTCAACGATTGACCGTTGATAGGCAGCTTGCAAATCGCGATTGGTTTTCATGGCTCAGACTCCAATGCATTCCAGGTGTAAACTGCGGACTGCCGTCACAGAACTGTTGAGCGACTTCCGCTTGAAACGCTCTCCGCTTTGCTAATGACAGTCCTTTGCCACACTTTTTATCAGCCCAATGTGACTGCCGTTGAAAGTTCCCGCAAAAATTACGTCCCTCCTTGATTGCGATCAAAAAGGATGGGGGTTTTTGTCTCAACAGGAAAGACCAAACAGAAACGCTAGATGCCACAAACCAGAAAACAATGTCGAGCGCGCTACAAAAGGAAATTAAAGAACATGCGACCTCGGGCACCCCACCCAAAATCGACAACACCGCCGTTACCGTTCTGGGGTGAAGCGGCGGGTTTCGAGCCCATCCGATTCGAGAATCCAACGTCTGGCACTTGCCCCTTGTGCCCCTGGACAGCAACTTGGGTGCAGCAACTTGGGTGCAGCAACTTGGGTGCAGCAACTTGGGTGCAGCAACTTGGGTGCAGCAACTTGGCTACAGCAACTTGGGTGCAGCAACTTGGCTACAGCAACTTGGGTGCAGCAACTTGGGTGCAGCAACTTGGCTACAGCAACTTGGCTACAGCAACTTGGGTGCAGCAACTTGGCTACAGCAACTTGGGTGCAGCAACTTGGGTGCAGCAACTTGGGTGCAGCAACTTGGCTACAGCAACTTGGGTGCAGCAACTTGGCTACAGCGAAACCAGCTCGAATCGGCCGGAAAATATTTGTAGCCCTGTCGGGAAACCACTAAACTGGAAAACACGGTTCACTCACTTCTCGGCGAGGTATCTTAGAATGGCAAAACGAAAAAAGTCTGGCAATGCGAGAAAGTCCGTAGCCAAAAAGAAGACCACGAGTAGACAGAGTGGCGCGCTGAAACGCGCAAACGACGTTGAGCCCCGACGAGAGTCAGGGTTTCGAATGACGAGCGAAGCTGTAGATGCTGCGTTGTTCTCGAATGAACATACGCATTTGCTTGAGGAGTACTTCGGCGAGGAGCAACATCAGGAACTCCGCGAGTTGGCGGCCCAAGCCCAAAGCCGTAATACGCGTGGCGGACCGCGCGTGCTGATTTTGCCCGGCATCATGGGATCAACGCTCGGAATTCCCGGGACCTTCTTCGACAATACGATTTGGATTGACCCCATCGACATTTTATGGGGCAATCTCTCGAAGATATCTCTTCAAGGCGGTGACGCACGCGTCAAACCACTTGGAGTCATTCTGTTTTCGTACCTGCAGTTGAAGCTTCGATTGAAGATCGCGGGCTTCAACGCCGATTTTCATCCGTTCGATTGGCGGCAAAGTCTTGATAAGATAGGACGTCAGCTGGCTGACCGAATTCGAGAGGAAACGGCAGTAGAACCTGGTTCCGGGCGGACGCGATCGCGAGGTCGGAATCTTTATTTGGTCGCGCACAGTATGGGGGGACTCGTTGCACGCGCGGCACTGTCTCAGTTGAGCGACGCACCCGACGCGGTGCGACGATTGGTGATGCTGGGCACGCCAAATCATGGGTCATTCGCGCCAGTCCAAGCATTGCGTGCCGAGTATCCGACGGTGAAGAATGTCGCCGCGTTCGACCTCGTTCATGGCGTGGAAGAGCTGACCGAAACTGTCTTCAACACATTCCCGGGACTATATCAGATGCTGCCTTTCCCGGAAAAGTTTTCGGCAGTGGATTTGTATGAAGTCCCGAGCTGGCCAGCGACCAAGCCACGGCCGCAAAAGGCTATTTTGAATGCCGTTCAAGCCGTCCAACGAAGCCTTGCGCCTGGCAACGATCGCATGGCACTCATTGCCGGTGTGGACCAGGAGACAATTACGAACTTGCGCGTCGAGGAGGGCGAGTTCGAGTATCTGACTTCGCGTGCAGGTGACGGCACGGTGCCCCTGGAGTTCGCCAAGCTCGACAACGTCCCAACGTGGTATGTCAAAGAAGGTCATGGCAGCTTGCCGAATAACCGCGCCGTTATCCGCGCCACAATCGATCTTCTTCAAACCGGCACGACGACGGTACTTCCGACTGAGTGGTCGCCGGAGCGGCGCGAAATCGAACAAAAGTGGAAAGCGCCGCCGGAGCCGTTTGATGGACGTACAGGCGAGGATATCAGTGCCCGCGAGGCACGCCATTTGTTGAGCGACTTGGCGGCTCCGATGAAGCCCTCGAGCGGCGAAACTCCTACCGCTCGCACTGAGGCGGGTACTAGCGAGTTGAGCTCGGAGCCAATCGTAATCGGGAGAAAGCGGCAACATCGAATAGACCTTTTCATGGCGCATGGAGACGTCACGCAAGTCGACACACGGGCGGTAGTGCTGGGCTTGTTCAACGACGTCGCACCAAGCGGCGCTGCATTGGCCTTCGACCGACAACTCGATGGTGTTATTACTGAGTTCACAGAACGGCGAATGTTCTCGGGCAACATGGGCGAGATATTCGTAATGCCAGCGGCGCGACGGCGGGTGCAAACGGAGTTGGTCGTATTCGCCGGACTCGGCTCGTTCGATTCGCTCGATGGTGACGTTTTGCGGACGGTGGCGGAGAACGTGGCCCGCACTTTGATCAGCACTGGAGTGAATGAATTCGCAACGGTTCTTCTTGGTGGCAATTCCATTGCCGGTCTGCGAGATGCGCTGGCTAATATGGTGGGTGGATTCCTGGCGGGGATCAAGGACGCCGATACGAGCCGGCGGATGCGATCGATCACGTTTTGCGAAAACGATCCAGTGCGTTTCGAGTTACTACGGCGCGAGATGTTGCACCTGTCGACGACACCGTTAATGGACGGAGTCGAGATAACCGTCGAATCGCTTTCCCTCCCACCAGCCCCTGCACCCCCCGTCTCCAGACGCGGCGAATCGCACGACCGTGAACCTTGCTATCTGTTTGTCCACCGACAGACGGCCACGTTCGCCGACCCGGAAGCGCCGGAGGCATCAAATCAAATCGAGGAAATACTGACGTTGCAGTCGTCAGTTCTCACTCCAACGGGTAAGGCGACTGTCGTGACTGACAGCCGACTTGTCGATCGATCTAAACTGCGCAGTCAACTCGAGAAAATCGAGATGAACAGCTTCGACAACGATAGCATTAAAGGGTTCGGAACAGATTTGACGGATTTGGTATTACCGGATTCGATCAAGACGGTACTCAAAACCGTCAAAGACAACCCGCTGGTTGTGATTCATGACGCGGAAGCGTCGCGGATCCCCTGGGAGACGATGTGCATCGACGGTTGGTTCCCTGCATCCAGTCAAGGACTTTCGCGCAAGTATGCGGCCGAGAATCTGTCCGTCGCCACGTGGCTCGAAAACCGGCGGCTGGCTAAAAACCTCAGCATTCTGTTGGTCATAAATCCGACCGGAGACTTGCCAGGAGCTCAGTCGGAAGGTAAAGCTGTCCGCAAACTGATGGAGGCCGATCGGAGCATTGACGCCACGATTATCGAACGATCCGATGCGACATGGAGTACCCTGCGGGCCGAACTGCAGTCCGGAAAGTACGACGTGCTGCATTACGCCGGCCATGCTTTTTTTGATCCGGTCGACCGGTTTCGTAGCGGCCTGATTTGCCACGAAGGCCGGGTACTTTCTGGCGCGGACTTAGCCGGAATTGGTGGCCTGCCGGCGCTGGCGTTCATCAACGGCTGCGAAGCCGCTCGAGTGCGATCACGCAAAGACCGTTCTGGTGGTCAGGCAACTCAAGAACGTGTCGAGAAAACCGTCTCGCTGGCCGAAGCGTTCCTCCGCGGAGGAATCGCCAATTACGTGGGAACTTACTGGCCGGTTGGCGATGCCGCGGCGGAAAGATTCTCGGAATCGTTTTACAAACCGATACTCGACGGACAACCGATCGCCGCCGCGCTAATAGCAGCCCGGAAAGTAGTTGAGGCCATGGGTTCGGTTGACTGGGCCAACTATATCCACTACGGCAGTCCGAACTTCAAGCTTAAGAGGAAGTAGTCGCAGCTCCGAACTTGCTCGGACGCTTGGGCAAGAAGGCAAGACGCGTGGCGAGTCGTGGTACGATCTGCCACTCTCCTCAACGCCCTGGTGGGTGTGTCGTCGGTCGTCGGGTTCATTCAAACACAGGTCGGTTAGTCGACGGTTAGTCCTGAGTTCGCACAACTGCCTCGCCATTGGCATGCTTACTTTGGTTACCTTGTGCCATCGATTTGACGACGCTTTGTATGGACTTCCTCATTGACGGCGGTCGATGGGAGCCGCCGCGCCGAGCTGTTATTGCGAATTGCGTCCGGTGTATCGAACCGTAGCCGGTTGCGATTCTCCGCGAGAGCGAAGGGGCCCCACCCACTTGGGTAGTGGCCTGTAAGATTTCGTCGAGTTTGCGTTCCAACGCTAGCTTATGCCGCAAGAGTTTTCCACCAGCTATCCTCAGGCTTGTTGAAAGAACCGCAGCCTACCAGTGACATAGTTGTACCTCAAACCGCAATTACCGACGTATATCGGCCTTCTCGCAGACGGAATTCCAAAACCTGTCATTCAAATGCTGTATGGTGCTAGACGCCATTTTGGTAAACTGCGGCATTCAAGGAGGATTGCGATGGACAGTTCAACTATTTTTCAGTTGTATCGTAACTACGCGGAAACCGTTCGTAAAAAGGCAGCCGAAAAAGTCAGGAAGCCAATGAAGGACGCACTTTGCGAAGATGATTTTGCACGTGTTTGGCGGTCATTGCCGAATAGCGAAAGAAGGCACTGGGAGGAACGATTTAAGGCCGGTTTCGAGCTAATCATTCTCAGTGAATCGAGCCAGTATGCATCTGTTCTAAGCAACGACGATTCAACTTCTCTCAAAGCGGCTTGAACTGAGTTTGCTGTTCTACGGTGAAAGTTTGTCTTGTGGGATGGCTCGTTCCAGCAGCCAAAACAAGAGTTCGTCGGGCGAACCGGGATCGCTCTGGCACGACAACTCTTGTAGTTCGTCGGACTCGACTGGGGTTAACCGTAAGACATGCGATTCTCGAGCAAGGATTAGGTTCGCGACACGCCAGAGAAGTACTGAAGTCTGCGGCTCAGGATTGAACAGTCGAGCCGTTGAAGCCAACACCACAGATGTGACTTGGCAGGCTAATTTCAAGCCAGCGGGAAATCCCATTTCAAGAAAGTTCAATTCAGCTGCTTCGATGAGCACGGCGATGCTGTCTGCCGGTTCGTCCTCCGTCTCGCCAACCAAAGAAACGCCCGAGTGCTTGATGGCCTCTCGCACTTGATCGTGAATTGTTATCACCTCCACAGCTGCTCCCTGCACTTGTGTTGGGAAATCACTGAGACCGCCACCTAAAGTGAACACGGCAGTATTGCCGTTGTCGCGCCATCCCAAACCAAACACGTAAGCATTTGCGTCACCGCGATTTTCCAAATGCAAGACGACTGGTTCATCCGGCAAGTCAAAGCCGATCATGCCCGGAGTTCTGTCAGCAACCGCCGTAGCACTCCATTCACCAAGTTCCGAAGGGCTATTCCTGTGCCGACATTGCAACGTGAATACAGCATCAATGGGTTCCTTGCCTGGAACCAGAAGCTGCCCCTTAACAGTTTCAACAATGCCTGTTTCGTGAGACCACGGTTCTGGCCACTTCTCGGTTTCCTTTTTCCAATTCTTGCGAATCGCTTTAGCCGTCTTCTTAAGATAGTGACCGATGTTAGCAATCATCGGGCGCTGTGACTCAATGAAATCGTCGATCTTCGCGGCAGTTTCGTCATCTCCAATTTGTTCGAGCGCCCGCGCAAAGCGATACGTCTCAAGAACACCGTTTGATTTCAAACAGCCTTGAAGGAGAGTCTTTAGATATTGTCGAGACAACTGCAACTGGCGTCGGCGTTCGACACTGCCCTTGAACGAATCTCGTACCGAAGGTTCCTCATCCCAGCCAAATCCGATCCTCAGTATTTCCTGGTCGGGATACACATCGCGAGGCAGCCACGCGACAGATTCAGCACCCCGTTTGCGAAGCTCGACATCACCCGTTCGGCTCCATCGAACAGCCAAGTCATATAGTTGCTCTGGGGAAACATTCGCGAGTCCACGATAAGCAGAACGCCGAACTTGAAACGAGGCGTCGCGCACGAAATCGTGTAGTAACGCGATGCCGTCGTTGCGGTGTTCTGGGAAGTTTGAAGCGGTTGCCTCCACCATTTCACAAAGCGTCGCTTTGGCGACTGGCATCCAGTTCGGCCAGTCACGTGCTTTGACCAGCGCCAGCAGCTGGGATGGCGAAATCCGTCGTAACATTCGGATCAGATCAAGATTCGTATGTCCGCTACTATTCGACTTGATGACTCGCATGACAAGCGAGACGACTACGTTGAAGGGGCATCCGCGATCAAGGTGTTCAAACGCATGGAAAATCTGGTACAGCGACTGGTCGGAATGAACTGAGATTACTTGAGCTACGGCTGGTGCGAATATGTCTGGCTGCCGTCGAAACATCCAGCCGATCAAGTAGGCTTGCCACACAGCAATTTCCCTTTCATCCGCCAGCTCAACTCCGTGGTCGGACCGACTCAGCCGGAGTTTTTCTCGCAACCATTCGTCCTCGATTGTTGCCAATTCCCGCTTGACCAACACCGCGCAACTTCGCCATCCCAGTTCACCTCCGTTGAGAGCGAATTCGACAAGCTGGTCTCGACGTTCAGGATTGATTTCAATATCCGACTGGCCGATAGCTTCAAAGGCATGAAAACGAGAAAACTCGTCCAGGTTTTCGTCCAGAGCAAAACCCCAAAGGCGAGTGAGGTCATTGTCGAACACTAGGCCTTCCATTGCCAAATCGCAAAACACGTCGATGGCAGCAACGCGATGTCGATGTTCTCTTGAAGGATCGGTCTGGGCAAGCACTTTCTCCACAACATCCGTGTCTCCTTCGCGAATCCGGGTCAAGGCGCAATCGGTAATTGCATGAACCGTCGAAAGGAGGACGTTGCCGTTTTTGGTCAGCCCAAAATTCAGCAGGGCATCGAACGATTGGCGGTTAGAACACGAACGAGCCAAATCGGTCATTCCCAGATGCTGCGTCCAATCAGCCTCGTCGGATTCCTGCCGAAGAGCATCGAGTAAGCGATCCGATAATTCGCTCGGTCGTATGCAAGCCGCGATTTCAGAAACGCTATGCGCTGCGCCGGCGTTCGTTTCGTCAAGAACTGCGGCATCAATCCATTGATCTACTTGCTGTACTCCTGCAACCAATGCGGTTTCCCATGCTTCCTGCTTAAGTCGAAGCGTGATCGTTCCGAACCGACCTTCGATTTTGGTGTCCAGCGTAGCAAGTCGTTGTAGCTTTGCGACGAACTTTTCCGAAACAGAATCGCTCCAGCCAGCCAACTGGTTTGCCTTAACAAGTTCCGACAATCGAGACAGTAAGATATAGGCTCCCGACTCCTTGTCACTGGCGTTGTTATCCGCCAAAAGTCGTGATATGTGGAATGCGACCGTGTCTGCAACATCACAACTGCTGGCATAATTTGGCGTCATCCGAATGGTACGCCAATGTCTGCTGAAGACTTTCCAAATGTCTTTGTGCAACTCGTAGTTCTCGGGCGATCGCTCAGCGACTTTTGATGCAACAGAAAATGCCAATGAGAAATCCATGTTCTCTTCGTCAAGTGTTTCAGCAACTCGGAGTACTTCGGTCGCCAACTCGGTTCGCGCTGGTCCCGGCAATTCCTGAACCGCGTGAATGCAGCCTCTCGTCATTTGGTTTGCCTGAAGCTTACTAACGACGATGTCGAGCAGAGAGTCAACGCGGCTGGCCGGGACTCCAAGACCAACCAAG
>JBLHLE010000224.1:0-8423 GCA_047620805.1 Pirellulaceae bacterium | reverse complement strand
TGCGGTTTCATTCTGGAGTGAACTAGACTGGCTAGGACAATTCTTTGCGGTTGGTTCCTGGGCGGTTGAGCCGGGAGCTGGCGCTGGCCCGAACTTTTCGCGAAGCCGTCCAAGTTCCTCTGGTTTGTAGAGATTGTGCGTGACCATTTGCCCGCGACCGGCTAGCGTCAGTTCGATCATCAGTCCTTTTTCGATCAGGGAAGCGACGATCGGCCGAAGTGCCCCAATATCTGCGATCGCCTCCATTCTCGCCGCTCTCCCGCGGAGGTCGCCCAGTGTCTGTTCGCCTCGGAGCATGAGTTCGGCTATCACGGCCAACTCAAATTTGTCCACACCAAACCAGTCTTTGGCGTAATGGCGATACTTCGCTACGCGACCGCCTCCCTGTATCTCTGCGATGGCACCCATTTGGCGTAACTCGCTGAGCGACACCTCGACGTCATCCACGTCGAGGTTCATTTGAGGGTCGCGGTTACTCTTCTGATTGCAACCGTTGGCGAGTGCGTTAATGCTAAGGGGATAACCATCGGGGGTCGTTTTCGCCTTTTCGATGAGCACACCTAGAATACGCCGCTGACTGCTATCGAGCGTCTGCCATTTGGGGGCGGGATTATTTTCCGTCGAATCGCCTGCTGGCTGTTCCATGTTCATGAGGTTTACTTCCTGACTGATCTAATGAACTTTCGATGCTGCAATTTATGACGTTATGTGCAAGGAATCAAGGACCTGATGTGCTATCCAAGCCGTGGTATTGACGCTCGTGTTTAGCCACCGGTGTGACTTTAGGGAGGTCGCCAGCTCGAGTAACTTCGGCAAATATGAGGTAACAACGCGAATTTGCCGCTATCTTGGTCCAATCCTTTTCACGAATTCTTCAGCTAGGCGTTGAAATGGAGTCGCCACCAGACCAGAATATCGGACTGATTGATTCACCATTGATAACATCTTGAAGGAGCTAGTTCATGTTCACTCAGCATTGGCCACGCGTGCTGTCCGCAGCACTCGTTTGTGTATCTTCCGCTGTTTTGTTGGCAGGACCGACCTACATCAACCCAAAAGAGGTCGATGACGACTACGCAATTCAAGGTGAATACGCTGGCGAATTGAAAACGGATGAAGGGAAAGAGAAATTCGGAATTCAGTTGATTGCACTGGGCAAGGCCAAATTCCAGGTCGTTGGTTATCACGGTGGTTTACCGGGCGACGGCTGGAATGGCGAAAAGGTTATCCGCATCGAGGCTGCTATGGTCGACGGAGTCCTGGTTGCTAAGGATGAACACGGCAGCGGAACATTGAAAGACGGCGTGTTTACGATCAAAGGTCCCGATGGTGACGAATTCGGTAAACTCAAAAAAGTAACTCGAGTTAGTCCCACGATGGGTGCGAAGCCGCCACAGGACGCGGTTGTTCTGTTTGATGGCAAAGATGCCAAGCAATGGAAAAACGGTAAGGTCACTGAAGACGGTTTGCTGGAACAAGGAACCGAGACGATTCCCGAATTCAGTAGCCACACGTTGCACATTGAGTTCTTGCTGCCCTACAAGCCCGAGGATCGCGGGCAGGGTCGCGGAAACAGTGGACTTTATCTGCAAGCGAGATACGAAGTGCAAATGCTCGATTCGTTCGGCTTGGCAGGTAAGGACAATGAGTGCGGTGGTATCTACTCGATCAAAGACCCGGACTTGAACATGTGCTTTCCACCACTGACGTGGCAAACCTATGACGTTGACTTCACGGCGGCCAAGTACGATGGCGACAAACTGGTCAGCAACCCAAAGATGACCGTTCGTCACAATGGCGTCGTCATTCATAAGGACGTTGAGCTGCCGAAGTCGACAACTGCTGCCCCGCGAGGACCCGGTGTCAAACCCGGTCCAATTTATCTACAGAATCACGGCAATCCTGTCCGCTTCCGAAATATCTGGGTTTCTCCTAAGTAGTGGGTTTCTCCTAAGTAGTGGGTTTCTCCTAAGTAGTGGGTTTCTCCTAAGCAGACAGCTTGTTCCAAACTCAACTAACGGCACGTTTTGTTGGTTGGCTGAGTCCCTACTAATTTAGTCGCAACTATACTAGTCTGTGGGGCAGCCTCGTCTGTGGACGAATGAACACTAAAATAAAACAAGGCGCTGGTCGCTGGACCGGCGCCTTATTTTTTGTACAACTGGGAAAAGTACAGCTGGGAATAGTACAACGCAGCGCCGCCCGGCTAGAGCAAGGAAACGAGTTGACTACGATAAAGGTCGAATTCTTCGGTGTCCCACGTCAGCGCGCTGGAGTTGCGCAGATAGAGATTCCGTGTGAGTCGTCCGTATCGCTGGCATTCGTTCTTTTGGAGTTGGAATCGCAGCTGCCGGAGCTTGCGGCAGAGTGTTTTCGGGATGGGCGGTTGAGTGACGGGTACATTGCAAGTCTCGACGGGCGACAGTTTGTCGTCGACGCGGCCCTGCAAGTGCACCCGGGGCAATCGCTATTGATCATGTCGTCAGATGCAGGTGGTTAACAATGTCTAACAAACCTGCACTTTGCGGATATCACGGGCGCTACTTACATGTCGATCTGACAAGAGCCGTGGCATCTTTCGTTGAGATTCCCGAGTTGGTTCTGCGCAGATATCTCGGTGGCAGCGGCTTGGGCACCTATCTTCTCTTGAAGCATGGAGGAGCGGAGAGTGATCCTTTGTCACCAGAGGCTCCGCTCGTTTTTGCGTTTAGCCCACTCGTTGGCAGCCCACTGACGACATCGGCGAAGTTTGCCGTCGTCTCGAAGAGTCCGTTGACTGGTCGCATCAACGACTCGTTGGCCAGTAGTGGATTTGCGATTCGCGGGAAGGCGATTGGTGCTGACGCAATTGTGATTACGGGGAAGGCGGCGTCGAAATCTATCGTGGTCATCGAGAGCGGTGAAGTGCGGTTGGAGAGCGCCGCATCCGTTTGGGGACTCGACTGTCGCCAGACCGAGACGGTATTGAATCAAAAGTGGCCCGACTCATTTCAATTCGCGGTAATCGGGCCTGCCGGTGAAGAACAAATTCCGTTCGCAACGGTATCGCATAACGGCCGGCACGCGGGACGAGGCGGCAGCGGCGCAATTCTGGGCGCGAAGCAAGTCAAGGCGATCGCGGTCAGTGGCGACGCAAAATGCGATTGGGGCGACGCCAAAGGTCTCTTGAATTATGCGAAGGCATTGTCGAAGAAGTCTTTTGGGCCCGCTACAGCAAAGTACCGCGAACTCGGGACTGCGGCGAACTTGCTGGTTTTCAATCGCTTGAAAACACTTCCTACGCGAAACTTTCAGCAGGGCAGTATTGAAGGAGCAGAAGTATACTCTCCTGAAATCATGTCGACGACTCGCGAGAAGACTCGCGCGTCCTGTGCAGCGTGTACAATCGGTTGCGAACACCTCTACTCGCTTGGCGATTCCAAAGTTCGCATTGAATACGAAAACTTGTTCGCCTTAGGATCCTTGTGCGGGATTGTGGACGCCGACTTGGTGCTGCGAGCCTCATTGCTGTGCGACGAATTGGGACTTGATACGATCAGCGCTGGAGGCACGATTGCCTTCGCAATGGAGTGTGTGGAGCGAGGGTTGTTAGACGAGCCGTGGTTAAAGTTTGGCAGCGGAGACGCCGTCATTCGAGCCATCAATGCAATTGCGCAGCGAGACGGCGTCGGTAAATTAATGGCACTCGGCAGTCGCCACATGGCTATGGAGCTAGGCGGTGACGCGATCGACTTTGCTGCACAAGTAAAGGGGATGGAGATTCCAGGCTACGAACCTCGCGGGATGCAGGCGATGGCAGTGGGGTTTGCTGTCGGCACTCGCGGCGCCGATCACAATCGTAGCGGAGCCTATGAAGTTGATTTTTCGCCGGACGGAGATCGACTCGACATTCGTTCGGACGCTGTTCCCAGTATCCTGGAGACGGAAAACAAAGCCGCCTTGATGGACTCGCTAATTCTCTGCAAGTTTTTGCGCGGCGTGTTTACGGATTTCTTTGACGACTCTGCCGAGATGCTCGCTCTCACCACCGGATGGGACGTGACGGCCGACGAGCTGCGCGAGACTGCGGCGCGAATTGTCAATATTCGCAAGCACTTCAATATCCTCGCCGGCTGGCAACCTCACGAAGATACCTTGCCCGAACGCTTTTTCACGGAAACACCCAGCGACGCCCCCGACGCGTCGCTCTCCCGCGAGCAGCTTCAAACTGTCGTAGAGGCCTACAACAAAGGTCGCGGATGGTCGGACGACGGCTGGCTGCCCGCTGAAATCGTCGATTCTCTCGGACTCGATCACCAAGCCGATTGAATGAACTCAATGCGATTTCAGTGATCTGCGCGGGAATCCTCCGCGTCTCCGCGTGAGACTCTCGTTCCCTGGCGTCCGCATTTGCTGACGATTTCGCACGTGGCTTAATCGAGATATGGGGTGGCAGCGGAGGTCGATTCCGACGAAAATAGAAGATGCGTAAGATTAATGCAACGACGATGGGATTTACTACTGAAAAAACCTATGTCCACCGATATATTCATACTAATCCCCGGTCGCACCAGCAAGCAAGGTGTCGGGATTAGCGAAGGCAAGTACAAAAAAACTTATCAGAACGAGATCAATAATTTGCATCTGTCGCCAGAGGACATGGAGCGATTAAAATTGTCGGACGGCGATCGAGTTCGAGTTACCAGCGAGTTTGGTGAAATTGAGATCAACGTCATGCTGGCGAAGGACGATCTACCACCAGGATTACTTTTTTTACCCTATGGCGACATGTCCAGCCGACTGATGGGCGGCGATACTCACGGCACTGGGATGCCAACCAGCAAAGGCATTGATGTCGAACTGAGTGTTTTGAGTTGAACGCCATTTGTAGGTGAGTCTGTTGGAACGTCGGTAGTTATAAAATAATTGGAGATAAACTCCCGTCGGTATCACAAGAGTGCGATCCATTCGGATTTGTGATAACGAGTAGAAACCGCGCACGGCAGTGGAGTTTGAAAATGGCAACAGTCGAAAAAGACGCAGCCAAGCCGGGTCTGAAAATTATAGAAGATGCAACCTGCACATTTTGTGGTTGCGTTTGTGACGATATTGAACTGCACGTCGATGGTCATCAGATTGTGAAAGCCAAGCGCGCCTGCGTGCTCGGAGACGCTTGGTTTTTGAATCACGAAATTGAAGATCGAGCTCATTGTTTTATCGAAGGCAAGCCGGCATCGGTCGAAGACGGAATCGAACGGGCTTCTCAGATTCTCGCCAACGCCAAGTACCCACTTGTGTACGGGCTTAGCGACACGACTTGTGAGTCGCAGCGAGTCGCGGTTTCGATCGCCGATTGGGTTGGCGCCAACGTCGATACGACAACCAGCGTTTGTCACGGCCCGTCCGGTATGGCGTTCCAAGGTGTCGGCGAAGTGACTTGCACGTTGGGTGAAGTCCGCAACCGCGCCGATATGGTGATCTTCTGGGGCTCCAATCCTGCGGAAAGTCACCCTCGCCACTTCACAAAATATAGCCTGATGCCTAAGGGAATGTTTTTGCCGAATGGTCGCAAGGATCGTACTTGTGTGATTGTCGATGTACGAAAGACAAAGAGCGCTCGGGCGGCGGATATTTTCCTGCAGATCAAACCGCGGCGAGATTTCGAGGGACTCTGGACTCTGCGCGCCTTGGCGAAGGGCATTGAACTCGACCCGAAGCAAGTCGAAGAAGATACTGGTCTGCCGCTTTCGGTTTGGCAAGACTTAATGGATCGCATGAAAGCTGCCAAGTTTGGCGTTATTTTCTTTGGCATGGGACTAACAATGACTCGTGGCAAGCACGCCAATAGCGAAGCACTGCTGTCGTTAACTCGAGACATGAACAAATTCACGCGATTCTCCTGCAAGCCGAATCGCGGGCATGGCAATGTTACGGGAGCGGACAACGTCGTTGCTTGGCGTACTGGCTACCCGTTTGGCGTGAATCTCGGCCGCGGATACCCGCGGTTTAATCCTGGCGAATACACTGCATCCGACGTACTCGCGCGGGGCGAAGCCGACGCCGCCATGATCATCGCCAGCGATCCAATGGCAAACTTCAGCCAACCGGCTCGCGAACACTTGGCATCAATTCCTTACATCGCGTTCGATCCAAAGGATACGCCGACGACGCGGCACGCGACCGTTTCGTTTACCGTGGCAACCTACGGAATCAACGTACCCGGAACAGTGTATCGAATGGATGACGTACCAATTCCCCTGCGACCTGCATTTGAGTCGCCGAATCCAAGCGACTACGACATCCTCCAGGGAATCGAAAAGCGAGTGTTGGAATTGAAAGCCGACTCGTTACCTCAGGTTCGCCCCCACGCTTCGCTGCGACCCCAGTAACACTGCGACCCCAGTAACACTGCGACCCCAGTAACACTGGGAGCCCAACGCTGGGAGCCCGAACGCTGGAAGCCCGAACGCTGGGAGCCTGAACGCTGCGAAGCCTGAACGCTGGGAGCCTGAACGCTGGGAGCCCGAACGCTGGGAGCCCGAACGCTGCCACCGCAGTAACACTGAGCTTAATGCTCGGTGTAGCAAACTCCGCATTTTCGATTTGAAACGGATGGAATCATAAATGGCTGACGCGACTGCACTCGAAGTTGCAATCGGGCAGATTGAATTCGCTCGAAAGTATACGCTGGAACTGATTGAGGAAATCCCCGCAGACCGCTGGTTTGAAATGCTCCCTGGTGTGCCAACTCACATCGCTTGGCAAGTTGCACACCTAGCGATGGCGGAGTACGGACTCTGTCTATTTCGGCAACGGGGGCGTCAGTCTATCGACACCGAATTGATGACCTCGAAGTTTCGGAAACAGTTCAGTCGTGGCTCCACACCCAACCCGGACGTCGATAGCAATCCGTCGGTTGGCGAAATTCGCGAGGTTCTCGAACGAGTTCACCGACAGTGCTCAATTGAGTTGCAAACGTTTTCGTTGGAGTCGTTCGACGAAGAAATCGATATGCCGTACGCCGTCTACAATAACAAACTTGGCGCGCTGTTGTTTTGTTCCAAACACGAGATGATTCACGCGGGGCAGATCGGTTTGATCAGAAGGACGTTGGGTTTGGACCCGGTGCGGTAGTTCGGCCATGGATCTTGAGAGGGCGTGAATTCGCGGAGACGCGATCGCGAGGTGTCGAGACCCTCTCTGCGCGAAGCGCAGCCAGCAAACGGCTCCAACTAAACGCGGAGAACGCAGAGGGGCGCGGAGGGGGAAGAATAATAGAATTGGCGGATGGAAGGCTCGCCGCCCCGTTGAACACTTCGAGACTGCTGAGTTCAAATCTAATGGCTAAGTCGCGCGGGTAAGAAACTCCAACAATTAAGAAAAGACTCGATTCCGCCGAAAAAGATGGCATGAATCGTTCCCGCAATACTCTTTCCTTTTTCTTCTTCTCTGCGGCCCTTTGCGCCTCTGCGACCTCTGCGTTTAGCACGGAATACTAATTCCCGGGAAGTCTGGACGATTGTTCTTAAACGCGGAGAACGCGGAGAACGCGGAGAACGCGGAGAACGCGGAGGCGCGGACGAGGAAGAAGAATAGAATTGGCTATTCGTCTGGATCCGGTGTGTCGTTGGGGTCGACACGGTCGCCAAACCAGGCGCACGCGTAGCCTTTGTAAAATACTGCGCCGATGGCTTTCCAATTCCAACGTTTGTCGGCCCAGGTTCCGCGGTTCACAATGACATCGTAGTGGTTCTTGCTGGTTGTCCAGACTTTTAGAGCTTCTTCGGCATCGCGGACTTTCGCGGCACAAACCTCGAATCCATAGCCGCTGTAGCCGGTAATTTCTTTGGGCTTATCCCACATTATCGGCCAAGTTGGTTTGGAGCTCGATTTGTAGCCGCCACCTTTCCAGCGTTCGTCATCGGACCAACTGTGCAAGCTTCCTAGCTTCTCGTGCGGCTGATTGTCGTTGAGATCTTTGGCGTGCAAGGCTGCGACTGCCGATAGACTGGATGACAGTGGAATTCGCGAGAGCCCCTTTCGAACTCGGTGGTCGTTGATTAAGTCAGCCAGTTTCCATAGTGATGGATCGCGTTTGCGAATCTCGGCGACGGATGGCAGCACTCGCAGCGAGCCCTCTTGTCCGACTGCAAAGGTCGGAAGCAGGCCGGTAGCGGCAATGGAGACTACGAATTGACGGCGACTAACTGTCATTTTGCCTGTCATTTTGCACGTTACCCATCTTGTTGATCGTTGTGTTGGAGTTCATTATAGAGCTTCGGCCCGTCGGCGTTAAATCAGCCTTTTAGCTCCCACTTTCGGATAGCTTGCGCAGAGGAAGTGAAAAAAGGGTTGTTAGCCGACGACTTATTCATTATTTCGCATAACCACGAAAATCAAAATAGAAGAATATGTCGGAAAACCTCTTCAAAATATCGGGTGGT
>JBLHLE010000223.1:0-8427 GCA_047620805.1 Pirellulaceae bacterium | reverse complement strand
TTTTGATGGTCCAGCGCACCCTGTAACTGCTCAACAGATAAATACCCGCGTTCGATGAGAACATTGCCTAACCTTCTCGGGGCAGCAGTAGTCGTTGACATGGGGGAGGACTCGACTTGCTCAAATTTTTACTAAACGTGACGGGACTGTCTTCTCGGGGAATGGAAGGCACTTCCGTCTTTTACTTAAAGCTCGTTATCGCGTCGACGACGTCGGCAAAGACTTCAATGACTTGATCTAACCTCGTAATCTCAAATATTTTGCGAGTATTCGCGACGGTGGTCACGATCTTTAAATCGCCACCACTCAATTGCAGTTCATCTTGAACGTCCAACAGCGACGCCAATCCAACACTGTCGATGCTGTCCGTCCCGTCCATTTCGACGACGATCTTCGAATGCTGTAGTTCCGTGAGGAATTCCGCCGCATCGGCAGCGTGATCCTGAACCAACTCCTCAGGAGTGTGAACAACGACTACGTCGCCAAAAACTTCAGTAGCTAACTTCATTGCGGAGCTCTTAAATATCCAAAGCAGGATGCGCGACGATTTGCGTCGCACGACCAGTCTCGAGGATCTGTTCAACGAGTCGTTGGAGTTCGCGGGGACTAAACGGCTTGGCCAGGAGCGCCAACACGCCGTACTCTCGCTCCAACTCATCGGGCGACAGCTCGAATCCTTTGGCGGACAACATTAAGACGGGCAGGTTAAGTTCGCGATCGTCGAGCACGCGTTTTGCCAAACCGAGGCCATCCAGTCGCGGCATTTGGCAGTCGGTCACCACGATGTCCGGAACTCGTTCTTGGATTTGATTCCAGCCATCTTCACCATCGTACGCACAGCGAACGTCAAACCCAGATCGACGAAACTTATATTCTGCAGCCCGCAGGATATGAGGTTCGTCGTCACAGAGTAGGATGCTCTTATTCATCGTTTTCTCCAATTTATTCACAAACAGCCAATCACGGATTTCGTCAGCAGGTCACTTCAAGTCTTGAGCACTTGGCAAGGTCGCACGGAACGTGCTACCTTCGCCGAGTTTACTTGAAACAGTTAAACGTCCACCGTGAACGTCCTCGGTAATGTGTTTTGCCAACGGCAAGCCGAGCCCCGTTCCCGGGGCCATGTTTGAATCTTTCGTCACACGATAAAACTTCTCGAACACTCGCTCGGCGTCTTCTTCCGAAAGGCCAACGCCGCTGTCTTCAACTTCGAAAATAGCGTGATAATCGTCGATGCGACTTCGCAGAATCACTTTTCCGTGAGGAGGCGTGTATTTGATTCCATTGGACAGCAAGTTGATTACCACTTGCATGAGCATGTCTCGGTCAGCCAAAACGCCGATGTAGATCGAGCTGATTTGGTTCACCAACTCGATACTTTTCGCTTCCGCAGCAGGCTGCACTACGTTGAATGCCTCTTCCAACACCTCGTTCAGCGACTGCGATTCCTTCTTCACTTTGACCACACCGGCTTCAATTCGGGCGATGTTCAGTAGGTTTTCGATCAAACGCTGCAGCCGATCCGCCTGGCTGTTGATGATCTCTAGAAACTCCTCTTGAGTCTCGTCATCTTCCGCGTCACCATCTGCCAGCAACTCGACGTAGGCCTTGATGCTTGCCAACGGAGTCTTCATTTCATGACTGACCGACGAGACGAATTCCGCGTTCCGTTTCTGGATCGCTTTCTCGTTACTGACGTCGTTCAATACCGCCACGACACCCGTCGTTTTCGGCTCTTCGCCTTCGCCTTCGGCCTTGGCGTACATATTGCGACAAATAGCTCGATAGTATTGAGCCTGTCCCTCGTCATCGACGAATACGATGTCGCCAGTTCTTTTCAATTGCGACCGGTGCTTTCGAGTCTCGGTCATTAGATTTACGAGTGTTTCGCATCGTACCAAAGCACCGAGTGCACGATTCTCAAGCTGACCATCCGACTCGATCTCAAAGAGTTCCTCGGCGCTCGAGTTGGTCAGCACGAGTTCGTCGTAAACGTCGATGGCTAAAACAGGTTCGGGCAACGCAGTGAGAATGCCCAGCGCGCGTTCGTGTTCGGTTTCTAATTTCCGCACTCGAACTTCAGAACCTGCCCGCGCATGTTCGACATCTTCCAGCCGACGACAATTTTCCTGCATCCGTTTATGCAATTTCGAGGCCACCGCGTACCATTGGTTGTCTGCATTCAGATGCGGAAGCGCCTCGTGGGGAACGGAATCCGTCAACTCGTGAGGATCGAGTTGGGCCATCACCTCGATAAACCGATGGATAACCTTTTCCTTGTGAGAGCTTTTCTGAAGCGCTCGCAGCATTATCACACCTGTAATCAACAGCGAAAGACCCAATAACATCGTGCGAGTCAAGAACGACAGACCGAATTGAAGATTGATCAGCCACGAAAGGGCAAAACTCGCCGTCAGAATGACGAGAATTGCAACCGGAAGATCGCTCCATTTCAATTTGAAACTCATTGTCGTTTGCCTCTGAGCACACGTTGTCTACAGTTTTTCCGTTGAAAGATACGTCAGCCATTAGAGGTTGTCCAAACGCAACAGGATCGTTCGCGAACTTTCCTTTGCCGCGGTGCACGACGAATGTGTCGAATATCACACTTGTGCTAAACCTGGCTTTGATACCGAAATCGGTCCTCGTCGCTCCAGCTCACACGAAACCCACGACTTCCAGGTGAGAATTGCGAGTCGACGGTTGCGGCCCGCGGAGATAATTACGAGCCGATAGATATGCACAGCCAAATAGGCTTAGCCGGATAGTGGTCGAACAGAGTCGACAGAAAGCTCATCATGTTGCGGACAACAATCGCACGCTAGTGCGCCGAGCACGTCGGTAGTTGAAGGTACTTGAACCGGGAACGCCGAATTTACCGGTTAAATGGCACGGACGGGACAATAAAAAAAGCGACGCGAGAGCGACAAGGCCCCCCGGCCTGTCGTTCCGCGCCGCATTGTATTTAACTAGGCGACAACTGCGGAGCTACGAAGGCAAGCGAATCATCGGCTGCTGTTTGCTGAGCGGTCTCGCCACTTCCGAGCTGTCTGCTGGTAACGATTCGAGAATCTCTTTCAGTTCCTCGACGCGTTCTTCAATACCGGAGTTGCCGACTGCCGTCCGGGGATAAGCTTTCTGGGGTGTCGTCGCGGCTGAATCCGAGTCACTAAATCGTAAAGTCAATCCAGTCGATGGTTTCTCGCTCTCTTTGACTGGCAATGTTGCCGACGCCAATACGACGGGCACGGATTCTTCTTTGGCAAGTTGAATTGCTGTCCCAGCCGTTTCGAGCGATAATCGGAAAATCTCGTTCATGGGATCCAAACCGGCGGCGACCTCAAAATACTTCATCGCCCCAACATCTCCCATCTGTTCCAACACCAATCCCATTGCGTGCTGCGCTTCGCTGTTCTCCGGGTGCTGATTTATCGCCATTCGCAGCTGATCTTCTGCGAGTTCGAGACGATTAGTTTCCGCGTACAAATCTGCGAGCATTAACTGAGCACTCACGCAATTCGGACTCCGCGATAGCAAACGCAGTAGCGTCGACTCGCAGCCGCGAATATCATCGTTTTGCCAACGAGCGTCTGCGGCGCTCAACATCGCCTTGTCACGCGTACTCTCAAACTGCTTTACAGTCTCCGACTTGTCCGGCAATTCGGCGTTCACAACGCTGTCTTCGAAGGGTTTCACCCAGTCCTTCATTGTCGAGCAGGCTGGTACCGTAGAAAGTATCGTTACTGAGAGTGCCAGGTAACTCAGGCGTGTTGCGAGGGGCTTGGTCATTTCTGCTCTCCATGTTGGTAAGGTTGAATCGTATAGGACTCGGTCGTTCTACCAGGATGATACAACTCGGGAAACGACGCCGGTTCTTTGTCGAAGAGACCGGGTGTTGACCACGAATGTCCTTGGCGTGAGTAGTCGCGGCGCGGGCTTCCCAGCGGCGCAAGCCCTTCTCTCAAATGCATGTCGATGCGACGATCACCAGCATTGGTGCTCGTAACGATCATCTCGCGCAGCGAAATGGCGTCGCGATCGAGTCGGTTGAAGTGAATGGAAAGGTTGGCGTATCGCAGCGCGGCATTGGCGTCGCCCGCATTCCAAGCCGCTCGAGCTAGACGCAGGTAGCGGCGTGCGTAGGCACGTTTGCCGATCGGATTCATTTTGTCCGCAAAGGTCTTTGTGCGGTTGTCGAATTCGCCGCCGTAGTGCGCCGACTCTTCGTCCGAGACTGGGTCGTGAATAATCCGCGGCGTTAACAACACGATGATCTCGTTCCGATCGGTTGACTCCAACGAGCTGCGAAATAGCGGACCCAAATACGGAAGACTGCCGAACAACGGGACCTGACTCGCTGAACTCACGAGATCCTCTCGAATCAAGCCACCCAAAATCACGGTGTGCCCATCGCGACAACTCACGTTGGTTGTGACTTGCGTGACCTCTTTGTCCGGCAACGTAAAACCCTGCTCAATACGAACGCTACCAGACGACAATTCTGGATGAACTTCCATTCGCACAATTCCATCCGACGAGATGTAGGGACGAATTCTCAGCTGTGTACCAACTTCGAGAAACTCGACCGCCTGCGTCGAGGCATTTTCGGTCACGGTAGTGCTGACGTAGCCCAACTCGGAACCGATCAGGATCTCCGCGCGCTGCTTATTCAAACAAATCAGTCGCGGAGCGGCAATGACATTCGTGTCTCCGACGCTCTCCAATGCAGTAACCAACGAAGAGACGGAGCCCGACAGGATGCCAAATCGCACGCCAGTGCCCGTAAGACTGATGTTGCCCAAATCATCGATTGCCGTGTTCGTGATCAAACGCGAATTCGTATTGTCGCGAAGGAACTCAAAGTTGACTCCCATTTCGTTACTGTCGTCCAACTTGACGCTCAGAATCATCGCTTCAATCGAGACTTGCAATGGTCGTCGATCAACTTGACGAACGATTTGATCAATCTCCCACAACGACGAAGCAAAGTCCTGGACGATGACCACTTCGCTGCCTGCGAAGTCATCGCCACCCGCTGCGGTCGCATTTGCTGAAATTCCGACTTCGGGAACCGAATTGGTTACGACCGTTCCGCCCTGCGATAGAAACGGAGTAATCAAAACCGAAAGCTCTCTCGCCGATACATAATTCGGATAATAAATCCGACGCTCGACCTTGTCTCCATAATTGCGAATCGCCGTAATGTCATCAAGATTTCCAACGTACAGCATGCTACCAGACTGATATGATTCGTAGCCAGCGACCCGTAGGAACTCAGCAAAAGCGGTCTCAAATGTCACATCCTTCAAGGAAAACCACTGCACTCGCCCTGTAACACTTTGAGTCGAGACAATGTTGAGTTCCGTTTGAACGTCCAGCATGTTCAGGCAATCGGCGATGGTTGTCTCTTTGAAGCGGACGGAAATCAAGCCATCTTTGCTTACTTGTATGTCCGTCACCGCGCGTTCGGGCGCCGGAAGCAACTCACCTTCAGAAGGTACGGGTGGCGCCGCAGGCGTTCCTCTAGGCGGGGCTCCCGGTTCGTCATCCGTTTCCGACTTTAACATCGAGGGAATCAGGTTCTCGACCTGCTTCAATCGGTCAGCCTGCAATAACTGTTGCTGTTCAAGAGCCTTAGCTGTCTGCTTGAGAACTTCATTGACGCCGATTTGATTCGCTACCGCCGAATGAAGTTGGCTAGAAACCGGTGCCCATGGTGCTGGACCAACTTCCGATCCGATTCCGCGTGAGGCGTCGTTCATGCCATCTTGCTGATTGGCACTGTTGCCAGCGGCTTCGCCAGGTTGGCCGGAATAGTTTTGCATCGCGTTGGGACCCGTTGCAAGATCAACGGAAGCATTGGGGACGAGATTTCCCAAATCGGCATCGCTCTCCGGCGACTGTTGTAGTGTTAGCGCAACCGCCACCGCTAACGCTAGCCCAGCCGTTCCGAAAACGGCTAAAATCAAAACTCGGAGAAATTGCTGCATCGGTCTTCCGTGACCTATCTCTGATGTTCAGTTTTTCTGATGTTCAGTTTTTCTGATGTTCAGTTTTTCTGATGTTTAGTTGCTCTGATGTTTAGTTGCTCTGATGTTTAGTTGCTCTGATGTTTAGTTGCTCTGATGTTCAGTTGCTCTGATGTTCAGTTGCTCTGATGTTCAGTTTTTCTGTTACCTGTATCACTAATGTTGAATGGAAGTGAGCGGGTAACGCGTCCTCGCTTAGCAATTCGGGAGTGTCGCTAGTTTGAAGCGTCTATTCGGGACGTGACTGGTCGCTATTTAGTTCGATTTTGAATGATTGGTTTTGATACCCAACGACGACGAAGTTGGCGTCCACATGTCGCAATTCCAATGCCAGTTTCATGCGTTCGGGATTGGCTGGATGCGGTACGCTAAACCGCTCCTTCTCCATTACTACTTCATCGTTAATACTCGCCATTCGCGCTCGGCCGACGAATACGCCGCGTAGCGTCACACCTAGTTGTTCAACGGAATACCTGGGTTGGTCTTGTGTTGGTTTCGTGTCCGGATCGGCGACCAGCACGGTTTCAATTTTATTCACAACCTCGACAAATGGATTGCGAGCTTCCAAACCTCGCCTTACCGGTCGCATCAACGGCTCGTCCTCAATCCACTTTGCGATCTCCGTCCAGCTGGGTTTTGATTTTTCGTTGGTAGCAGCAGGCGTCGTCGCTACCGGTGTCGCCCCGCCAAGATTTGGAATGTCTAAAGGCAAGTCGCGCGGCGATCCGGTCGCAATTTCTGGCGTCACGGAATCTGGTGTCACGACGACCGAAATCGGGCTCGGCTTGCTGATCGGCAAGAGGCTCCAAAATATGGGTCCGCAGTAAACGATCGACACTATCGAAAGAACACTCATCGCTGCCGTTTTGGCAGGACTTCGCAGCAGCTCCCTCTTTACGTACTTTGCTGTTTTGGCTATTTCCACTGCTTTGTTGCCGGACGATACTGCCCGGCTCCTCTAGTATCGGTAATTGCTACGGTCAAACTAACTGGAAGTATCCGTTTTATCGACAAAAATCCTCAGCTCCAGCGCAACCTGCACATCTTCCCCCTGCTTCCGCTGAATGCTAGCTTCATCAATCCAGATCACTTGCGGCATAGTTTCCAGCTCAGCCAAAAAATTAGCCACGCTATTGAACTTGCCGGTATAGGTAAGCGAGAGTCCCAACGGCTCCAGCAGTGACATGGTTTCCGGTGTGCTCGGGGTAAACCGGATCATCTTCAGATTATTTGACTCAGCCAGTTCTGAGACATTGCCATATACAGCGGACGGCGTAGCGACAGCCCCAGCCGATTTTTCCCATTCGGCTTGAGCGGCTCGAATTTGGCCCATCTTGCTTTCGATTTCTTCGATTTCGAGTATCAGTGGACTCGAGACCTGAATGTAATTCCTCAAATCTCTCACCTCGGCATCGAGTTGAGTGATGGCTCGATTTGCCGGAAAGAAAACAAACATGAGATATGCCACGAGTCCGGCCATGGTGACGAGCAAAATCAGAAGGTTCCGGAATTTTCTCGCAAAGTTATTCACAGTGACTCTCCTCCTTGAATTACCGCAACATTTGCCGTCGCGGGTTTCTTCAATGCACCTGGTAAGCCGCAGGGTTGTTCGATAGTCAACGAGACGGAGAAGATCAACTCCGTTTCGGAGTTCCGTGTCGACCTGCTTTGTGACGATTCCAATTTGGCGGATTTGATGAGGCGGGATTCATTTAACGCCGCGATATAAATATGTAAAGCGGCGATACTAGTAGATTTGCCCGACAATTGAACGACTTTGAAGCTCGCCTGCGCCTGGCTTTCCAGCAGTTCTAAATCTCTCTTGGCTCGATCCTCACGGGTTCCGCCACTGACCATCTCGTCAGCCTTCTTTGGCTTCACGGTACGCGCAAATTCGTTTCTGGCCTTCGACAGGGTCAGTTGAGTTAACGAGATTTCATCGGGAAGCGTCGCGACGATCTCATTTAGAATTCGGGAAGTTGGCCAGGGGTGTTTTAGAAAAGAATAGAGATGCACCGGCGTCTGTAACTGCGTGTGCTCCGCCTTCAAATCGGTATGTCGGTCGTAACGGTCCGTTGCGAGGGACTGCTCTCTCCTCAGTACATCTATGCGATACTGTGCTCGCTGTCGCTGGGCTAGTTGCCAAACAGAAGCCAAACCGATCGCTCCGATCACGATTGCGACGACGGTCAGGTGTGACAGCATCGCTTTGCGATCATCGTGTTTTTGACGGTACTTAGACGGTAGGTATTCGATGTTCAGCATTACTTCACCTCGCGCAATGCCAAGCCGAATGGCACGTCCCACTGACCGGAACGACCGCCATGGCTCTTGGTCTCAAATCTTCTAAAGGGATCACTGATCACGCAATCGAGATCGAGTCGTTTTCCTAGTGCTT
>JBLHLE010000222.1:0-8463 GCA_047620805.1 Pirellulaceae bacterium | reverse complement strand
CACAAAAATATCTTCATCGACTCGAAAAACAAATCTGCTTCGGCCACTTATGCTCGCGAAATCATTCGATCCTTTGCGCAGCGAGCATACCGTCGTCCGCTACGTCTTTCGGAAGAGGAACAACTAGTCAATGTCTGGAAGGAATCGTTCGACGAATCGAATGACTTTTCGCAGAGTATCAAAGATGCGTTAGTCGTCACGCTCACCTCGCCGCAGTTCCTGTTCTTCATCGAGAATAGCGAAAGCCAGGCACCAGAACCGATCGACGCCCACGAACTCGCATCTAAACTTTCATTCCTCTTCTGGAATCAGGCTCCCGACCAGCAGCTGCTCGAATTGGCCGCAGCAAAATCGCTCAGAGCCTCGCTGGATCCGCAACTAGATCGCCTAATCGCCGACAAGCGGTTCGAACAGTTTATCGACGAGTATTCAACTCAATGGCTCAATCTGGATAAGTTTGACGTCGTTGAGATCGACAGAAAGCGTTACCCCAAGCTGACCCGCGACACGAAGACACAGCTGCGACAGGAACCTGCTCGGTTTTTACAGTATTTGATCCAAAACAATCTCCCACTGCGGAATCTAATCGACTCCGATTTCATCTTAGCTAACGAAGTCGTCGCTAGCTACTACGATCTCGGCGACCGCGTCGAGAGCGGATTCGAATTCGTTCCGCTAAAGCATAATTCGGCGAGTCTTGGCGGCGTCCTTACTCAAGCCGGAATACTTGCCGGCCTATCGGACGGTCGCGAGTCGAACCCAATTAAACGCGGTGCATGGTTGGCTCGCAAGATCATCGCCGAGCCGCCTGATGATCCGCCGCCGAATGTTCCCGCACTCCCCGAAGATGACAACCGCAACTTGACTCTTCGCCAAAAACTCGAACGCCACCGAAATCAGGAAGGATGCGCCAAGTGCCACGCCGGCATTGATCCCTGGGGAATTCCACTCGAACAATTCGATGCGGGCGGTTTACTGAAAAAGAGCGCAGCGATAGATGCCCGATCGACTTTACCCGACGGGAGCGATGTCCTAGATACAAACGAACTGAAGAAATATCTCGCTCAAGACCATATCGATCAGGTCGCTTTCAGCTTCATGAAACACTTTGCCACCTACGCAGTTGGACGGAAACTCACCTACAACGAACTGGAGTTCCTCAAGACGAAGGGGCCCAAATTACGCGAGCGAGAATACCGCATAAAAGACTTGATTCGCTTCGTCATTCACAGTGAGATTTTCCTCGAGAAGTAGCCTGCAGATAAATCTGGCACAAGACACCACACAGAGGAAACCGCAATGGAACCGCGAATTTCGATAATCACGCTGGGGGTCGCCGACCTCGATAAGGCCTACGAGTTTTACGCCAATGGACTCGGCTTCCCAACCAACCGCAACCCAGAACTCGACATTGTCTTCTTTCAGATGCAGGGCACTTGCTTGGCACTATATCCTCACGCGAAACTGGCCGAAGACGTCGGCGAGCGATTTGAGGGCGGCGAGCGGGCGAAGTTCTCAGGGATCACTTTGGCCTATAACGCCAGAACCAAAGAGGAAGTTGACGAAGTGGTCAAGCAGGCTGTCGCAGCGGGCGGCAAATTGGAAAAGCCACCACAAGACGCATCCTGGGGCGGCTACAGTGGTTATTTCTCGGATCCCGATGGCCACCTCTGGGAGGTTGCTTGGGGCGCGTTCGAGTTTAATGACGATGGCAGTCTGGAAATCCCGTAGTTTGGCAAACACTCGCAAACCCGCTGAAGAATTCGCCCACTATCCATTGTTAAAATGAGCATCCAACTGTGGTAAGATAGAAGCCACAAACTACCCGCCTCCCTCTCCATTTGTTGCTTGAAATATGTCGCACAAAACTCCCTCGCCGCTCGACGTCACATCTGCAATCTATACATCTGCAATCTATACATTTGCAATCCGTAAGTTTGCAATCCGTAAGTTTGCAATCGGTGTCCTAACGATTGGCGTCATCGCAATTCTCGCACCGTCCGCGTCGGGCGACGAGAAGCCCGACTTCAATCGGGATATCTTACCGATCCTTTCACAGAATTGTTTCGCCTGTCACGGTCCGGACGAAAACGTTCGCGAGGCAGGTCTGCGACTCGACCAAGAAGAAACGATATTCGCCAAGCTGGAATCCGGTGCCACCGCAGTCGTGCGTGGCAAGAGCGGCGAGAGTGCATTGGTCCATCGAATTAATTCCACCGATGCCGAAATGAAAATGCCCCCCGGCGACTCCGGTAAATCGCTAACCAAGGCGCAAGCTGAGTTGTTGACGAAGTGGGTTGACTCGGGAGCGGATTGGTCGAAGCACTGGGCCTTCGAGCCGCCCCAGAAGTCTGCTCCTCCCGCGCCGATTGACGATTGGAAAGTCGCCAACTCGATCGATCTATTCATCCATAAAAAGGTTAAACAAGCGAAGTTCGCCCCGGAGCAAACGGCCGACAAATTTGCGCTCATCCGTCGAGTCAGCTTGGATATGACCGGACTACCTCCGACGATCAAAGAGATCGACGATTTCCTGGCAGACAATGAAGCGGGAGCATACGCGCGAGTCGTCGATCGACTGTTGGCTTCGAAACACTACGGCGAGCACATGGCGCGAGTTTGGCTGGACGCCGCAAGGTATGCCGACACCCATGGCTTGCACCTCGACAACGAACGACAGATCTGGCCCTATCGCAATTGGGTCATCGACGCTTTCAATCGCAACCTTTCCTTCGATCAATTCACGATCCAACAGCTTGCGGGCGACTTGCTCCCCGAAACAACGCTCGATCAACGCGTCGCAACTGGTTTTAATCGTTGTAATGTCACCACCAGCGAAGGCGGATCGATCGATGACGAATACTATGTTCGCTACGCAGTCGATCGAGTTGAAACCACATCCACAGTTTGGCTCGGCTTGACCTCAGGATGTGCGGCCTGCCACGACCACAAGTTTGATCCGCTCAAGCAAAAAGAGTTCTATCAACTCTTCTCGTACTTCTTCAGTCTTACGGAACGTGCAATGGACGGTAATAATCTGTTGCCGCCGCCGTCGGTGAAGATCCCTCAGCCAGAACAGACGGCTGAGATCGAGTCGCATCGCAAGGAAATCACCTCACTGAAACCGCTCATCGAAAAGGTACTGGCCGAGGCGGAGTCAAATTACAAAGACCCGACGCCCGCGGCCGTACTTGGTAAGCTCGAGCAAGAAGAATATGTCTGGTTTGACGATGCGTTACCGCCGGGTGCCGCCCCAGAAGGGGACGATGCCGGCAATTCATGGAAATTCGTTTCGGCACCTGATCACCCCGTCTTCAGCGGCAAAACATCTTCGCTGCGAACGGGAGTCGGCCTAACCCAGCACTTCTTCTCAAAGGTTACCGATAAATTTGTGCTAGGCGATGACGATCAACTGTTCGCCTATGTCTACCTCGACCCAAAGAATCCGCCGGAAACGGTTCAACTTCAATTCAACAATGGCACTTGGGAGCATCGCGCTTTCTGGGGAGCCGACAAAGGGCACGGCGCCGGTCGCAACAATGCCTCCAACTTGCGAATTGGCGATCTCCCCGAGACGGGTAAATGGGTCCGCTTGGAAGTTTCCGCTTCGCAGGTCGGGTTACCGGCGGCCGCGCAGATCAATGGCTGGGCGTTTACTCAATTCGGCGGCACAGTCTACTGGGATAAACCTGGGCGAATCTCGATCGGTCGTTTACAGGGCCAGCAAGCTGAGTCGCTCGCCGTTTGGGAGCAGTATCGCCAACAGATCAAACAACCTGCTCTTCCAGCCCCAATCCAACAAACACTCGACATTGAAAAAGCGAAACGTACGCCCGAACAAGTAAAACAGCTGCGTCTACACTACGTTCGCAACGTCAATCCAACGTCCGCAAAAGCGATCGAGATGCACGTAAAACGCGAGGCCGAGCTGACTCAGAAAATCGCGGACATCGAAAAGAATGTGCCATCGACTCTGGTAATGGAAGATCGCAAAGACAAGCGTCAGGCCCACATTTTGGAGCGCGGACAATACGCGAAGAAACTCGAGCCAGTCTCCTCCGCCATTCCCGAATGGATTTCCGCTCCCCTTGAAGATCAACCTGAAAATCGACTTGGCTTGGCACAATGGCTGGTCAAGAAAGATCATCCATTAACTTCTCGTGTAACAGTTAATCGTTATTGGCAGCATTTCTTTGGCACGGGAATTGTAAAAACGTCGGAGGACTTTGGCGTTCAAGGCGAACGACCAAGTCACCCGGAACTGCTAGACTGGCTGGCCGTCGACTTTATCGAAAGCGGTTGGAACATTAAACGGATTCAGAAGATGATGGTTATGTCGGCGACCTACCAGCAGTCGTCGCGTGTCACTGCGGACAAGAACGCTGCGGACCCCGACAACCGCTTGCTTGCTCACGGCCCGCGTTTCCGCTTGGATGCAGAAGTCATCCGCGATCAGGCCCTCGCCATCAGCGGACTGCTGGTCGACAAGATCGGTGGCCCAAGCGTCAAGCCTTACCAACCTGCCGGACTCTGGAAACCAGTCGGCTTCGGCGGCAGTAACACGTCTGTCTTTAAACAGGACACTGGCAACAAACTCTATCGCCGCAGCATGTATACGTTCTGGAAAAGGACGTCTCCGCCACCGTCCATGTCGACGTTTGACGCCCCGGACCGAGAGACATGCCGAGTGCGGAGATCGCGAACGAATACTCCTCTGCAAGCCTTAGTGTTGATGAACGACGTGCAATTCGTCGAAGCAGCCAGAAAGTTTGCGGAAAAAATCATGCAGGAAGGAGGCGAAGACGCGAAATCCAAAGTTAACTTCGCCTTCCGCAGCATCCTGACTCGTTCTCCCAACGAAATGGAACAGCAGGCATTAGAGAAACTCTTTGCCGAATACCTCGTGGAATTCCAAGCCGCAACCGGCTCCGCGCTAGAACTCCTCAAAGCCGGCGAGTCGCCCCGCAACGAGAAGCTTGAAGCCGATGAATTAGCCGCTTGGACTCTCGTCGCTCACCTGATTTTCAACTTGAGCGAAGCGGTGACCAGAGGTTAAGTCCACAAGGATTACGCACTGCATTCCATTACACCGAATTCAATATTTCAGACATTACTCAACATCATCCAATCTGGTCGCAATCATGAATCCAATTCGCGAAGCAGAGTTAATCGAAACACGACGTCACTTCTTTGGCAAAGCTGCCGGTGGAATCGGCAGTGCGGCTTTGGCTTCACTAGTGAACCCAAACCTGTTTGCTGGAGATGCCAAGCCAGCTCTGCAGGGAACGCCAGGTCTGGAAGGACTACCGCACTTCGCAGCGAAAGCGAAAAGAGTCATCTATCTTTTCATGTCCGGTGCACCATCGCAATTGGACATGTGGGACTACAAACCGAAGATGGCAGAGTGGTACGACAAAGACTTGCCGGACACGGTTCGCAACGGCCAACGAATTACGACGATGACGTCGGGGCAAAAGCGATTCCCCATCGCGCCGTCGATCTTCAAGTTCAATCAACACGGCAAACACGGTGCCTGGGTTAGCGAACTGCTCCCGCACACAGCCGGAATCGTCGATGACCTCGCCGTTATCAAGACGGTAAATACCGAAGCCATCAACCACGACCCAGCGATCACTTACATCCAAACCGGCAGTCAGATTCCCGGTCGCCCCAGCACGGGGTCCTGGATGTCGTACGGCTTGGGAAGCATGAACGAGAACCTGCCGGCGTTCATGGTCCTGCACTCGACAGTTAACGGCGGTTTCGGCGGACAAGCACTCTATGCCCGCCTCTGGGGTTCCGGTTTCCTTTCCACTCGCTATCAAGGTGTCAGCTTGCGATCGACGGGCGATCCAGTATTGTACCTTTCCAATCCAAACGGCATGAGCTCCAAGATGCGGCGGCGGATGTTGGACGAGTTGGCAAAATTGAATCGGCAGCATTATGAAGCTGTCGGCGATCCCGAAATTCAATCACGTATCGCACAATACGAAATGGCCTACCGGATGCAAACCTCCGTACCGGACCTAACCGACATTTCGGACGAATCCGAGAAGACTCTGGAAATGTACGGGCCCGACGTCAAGAAGCCGGGAACATTCGCTTCAAACTGTTTGCTCGCTCGCCGCATGGCGGAGCGCGGCGTTCGGTTCACTCAAGTGTTCATCCGGCAGTGGGATCAACACGGTAACCTGCCCAATGACATTCGACGCCAATGCGGCATTATCGATCAACCATGTGCGGCGTTAATCAACGACCTCAAACAACGTGGAATGCTGGACGACACGCTGGTCATCTGGGGCGGCGAGTTCGGTCGAACGATTTATTGCCAAGGCGGACTAAGCAAAACGAACTATGGACGCGATCACCATCCGCGCTGTTACACCAAGTGGATGGCAGGCGGCGGTATCAAGCCGGGGATCGTTTACGGAGAAACCGACGAATTCAGTTACAACGTCACGGAAAATCCCGTTCACATCCACGACCTCAACGCCACGATGCTCCACTGCCTCGGGGTAGATCACGAACGCCTAACATTCAAGCATCAAGGTCGCGATTTCCGACTAACCGACGTCCACGGCAAGGTAGTTAAAGATATCCTGGCATAAGCGTCAGTGGCGTAAGCACTTGACCCTAATGACTTACTCGACCAGGCCAACACAGTAACTCGTAGTCGCCAAAGTCTGGATATTGCACCCAATTATCGTCGACGTTGTCGTGGATCTTGCGTTCCTCCAAGTCGTCGATGCGGCGGTCTGTGATAATGACAGTGCCGTCGCCGAAGTAGTTCCGAATTACCGAGCGACTCAAGTTCTGCGTTTCCTCTATATACTCGAGAGAAGTTGCGACGGAAAGAAAGAGCCGTCCGGCTCCGGCTTCTTGAAACTCAAAAATGAGATCGGGACGCGAAAGATCGTCAAAAAAATCGACCCGAATACGGTCGGCAGTCACGGAGACCAACTGGACTCGGTCTTCTGCGTATTGAATAACAACACAGTACGAGCGCCGAGCGGCGTGGCGCGCTCGTGCCGATTCGGCAGACAATTCACTTTTCGCCCGCGCCTTGAGATAGAGCCACTCCTCGCAATATAGAGTCGACTCCAAATGCTCGCCTTCGAATTCTGCGTCATCTTCTTCACTCACTTCAGCTTCGTCATCTGCCTCTATTACATCACCAAAGGTCGGGGCGAAGGTTCGATGTATACAGAACCAAAATTGGGAATACAACGAGTGTACACTTGCCACTACCATGGCAACGCCCACTAAAAAAAACGGGACCACGTAAAGGTACTTGCCAAAAATCCCATGCGTATAATAAAGGATCGCAACAATATTCGAAACTTTTTCGGGCGCTGCGTGACCTTGAGCAACCTCTATTTCGAGACCGTTGAAGTAGTAAGCGAGCGCGAAACACATCCCGGCGTACACAAGATAAGTCCACCACGAGTGACGATTCGCAACATAGTCATGAATCGTCATAGGCCTCGGAGTCGGTGGTTCCTTCCCGCCAACTTTGGCGTGCCGTCCACCCTCTATTCTGACTTTCACAACTCGATTCCCAACTGAACAATGCAGTTCATTTCGACAACTGTTAAACAATTTTATACTCGTTCCCGGCTCGTAAGCAATGACTGATCATTCCGGGAGCGTCTCAAATCCAGCGACTCGAGCTCCTCCCACAAAGTTGTCGATCAGCATTCTTCCGATCATTCTTGGATTGGCGCCCAACTCTCGTTTTCGCTCAATCACAGGGAAACGATTAACTTTCGGCGTCCAAGCCACTAAACTAGTACTTCAGCTTTTGATTCCGCGTTACTTGTTCCGGTGAAAGGGAAAGGAGCCAAGCATCAAACCGTCCCCTCGGGTGCTTCGCACTATACGCTCCCGTCCCTCCGTCTCCTTTCACCTACTCATCACTCCAATCGAACTGCAGAGTACCGATGACGAATCCCATCTACCGAACATTCGCTGCGATCGCATTGCTTTTCTCTGCCATCGATGACCTTCCCGCTGACGACCAAAAGCTCGACATCGTCATTCGCGGTGGCCGTGTCGTCGACGGCACGGGCGCTCCGTGGTACGTGGCGGACGTCGGAATTAGCGCTGGCAAGATCGTGCGAATTGGAAGGATCCCGGCTGAGGCGGCCCAAGTCGTTATCGATGCCAACGGCCTCGTGGTCGCGCCGGGATTCATCGACATGATGGGACAGACGGCGACTCCGATGCTTGAGGACCCCAAGGCTGCGATGAATCTCTTGACGCAGGGAATCACTACGATCAATGCCGGTGAAGGTTATTCGGCCGCACCGTTGAGTGATGAGGAGGGCGGTCGCAAGGGCTATACGACAATGGCGGAGTACTTCGCGTTGATTGAGTCGAAAGGGTTGCCGATCAACGTCGTGCAAACCGTTGGGCACACTCAGGTGCGTCGCATCGTGATTGGAGACGTCGAGCGACGTCCTA